>CAZNSS010000652.1:0-2700 GCA_964575465.1 uncultured Holophagales bacterium
GGACCGACCTGGTCCTCAGAAACCCGGAAAAGGAGCCGGTCCGGCTCAGCGTTCGACTCCTGCCGAACACCGAGACGGCCGGCGCCGCAGCCGACGCGGCCATCTTGCTGGCCGGAGCCTCCATCCAGGTCCTCCCCGACGTCCTCGCCACACTCTTCCACCTGGAGCAGGGATCCGGTGCGCTCCTTCTCGTCCCCGAAGCGGGTCGTTCCATCGAGGCCACGAGTCGGACCTACACGACATCACCGACGGGGACGTTCGGCATGGGAGTCGGATCCGTCGACATGCTCACCGCTGCCGGTCCGGCCTTCCCGCTCACGTTCTCGGCCGGTCTTCTCGGCGAGGGGTTTCGATCGAACCTGGTCGTAACCGACGCGACCGGGCGGGGAGCGCAGCTGGACGCGCTGCTCTCGCCGGCGGGAGGGAAGGCTGAGATCCCGCTCCCGGTCTCACTGCCCGCCAACGGCCAGACGCAGCTCAACGACGTGGCCGCTTTGTCGGGAGCACCGGCCTCGACGGTCGGATCCCTGACGGTCACGCCGAAGTCCGGCTGGGTTCTCGCGGGAAGTATCGCGATCGACGACCGAACGAACGATCCCGCGTGGTTCGGCCCCGACTCAGTACCGGACGCGATCTGGGCACACTCGATCATCCCCGCCGTCGTGCACGCCGCAGGCGCGAAGGGCGCGCAGTACCGTACCGATCTCTTCCTCTTCAACGCCGACGAGAGCACTGCGAGCGTTCGACTGTCGGTGAAGGACTGGTACCGGGACGAGAACGAACAGGATGTGGATCTGACTCTGTCCAACCGGGAGTCCCGGGTGATACCGGACGTCCTCTGGACGTTGTTCGGCAGGTCCGGCGTCGCTCGGCTCGCGTTGAGCGGCGCTGGGACCGGAAGGCTCGGCATCCGCGCCACCTCGCGGACCTACGACCTCGCGTCGGACGGGTCGACCCATGGAATGGCGCTCCCCGCTCTCGGATGGCTGCAGACCGCCCGCGATGGCGACACCATCGAGATCCTGGGACCGACGGGGGGCGCCGGCTTCCGGACGAACCTGTCCATCGTGCACCTGGGATATCAGTACGCGTCGCCGTCCACGGTGCATGTAGAGATCGTCGATCCTGCCGGCGTCGTCGCGGACGCGTTCGAGGTGTCCGTTCCGAGCGGCAGGGGCCTTCAGATCGACGACCTCTTTCACGCTCGTCGTCTCGGGGACGGTCCGGTGGCTGCACTGATTCGCCTTTCCATCTCCACCACTGACCAGTCCGCGTCGCTCGCCGCTTACGCTACGACAATCGACAACGGCACGAACGACCCCGTCTACTACGGGGCGAACCTTGCGGCCTGTTCCACGAGTGCTGTGACCGGCTTTACAACAACTCGCGGGTCCGATCTCGAGCAGAATCGCTCGCCGATCGGGACCAGCGACGCGAGGCCAAAGGCGGGATCC
The DNA here is from genome assembly GCA_964575465.1 of uncultured Holophagales bacterium. Classification (GTDB taxonomy): domain Bacteria; phylum Acidobacteriota; class Thermoanaerobaculia; order UBA5066; family UBA5066; genus UBA5066. The sequence goes on from CAZNSS010000652.1 coordinate 1,455, forward strand.
TTCGCCCCGGACCGCGTTCGAGTCGGCACCAGGTCACCGGGCCCCGGGAAATCGCACTCGATCACTGAGGTCCCCGGTATAGCGGGAATGTAGAAACCGGCTCTGAGGGTCCGTTCCGTCGCGGCTGCTGTACTGCTGGCAGACCGAGACGGAGGACGAGGGCGCTCCGAGCTTCGCCTCACGGGCGGCAGGGCGCCGTCCGTGAGGCTCTTTGGATTTCCCTACTTCCCGACCGACGCGTCGTTCACGCGATTGAGGACATTGGCCACCTCGCCGAGGACCCGCTCGTCCCCTCGAGCGTAGCGAGCCGTCGTCGCGATGTCGGTATGTCCGAGAAGGTCGGAGACGACTTTGAGGTTCACACCGGAGGAGACAAGGGTCGAGGCGAACGTGTGGCGGAGGTCGTGAATCCGGAGCCTCCGGGTGATCCCAGCCACCGCTTTCGCCATCGCGAACTTCCGCGACACCTTCTCCTTCGTGAGCGGCTTGTTGTCCTCGTCGAGGAAGACGAACTCCGAGATGACCGGCCGCTTCTTCAGGGCCTCGAGGACGGTCCTGACGGCATCGGAGAGCGGCAACTTGACCGGCTTCTCCTTCTTTCGGGTCACGAGCCGGATGACGTTCTCGTCGAGCGACACGTTCACCCAGCGGAGGTCCAGCGCGTCGGAGAGGCGAAGCCCCGTATCCAGGAGCATCCGGAAGAACGGACGGTAGTGCTGAAGCCGACGGAAGATCTCTTTCGCGGCCTTGCCGTCCGGAAGCCTCCCGCCGCCAACGCGTTTCATGCCGCCCGACGGGTGCGGCACGATCTTCGGCGGGGTGCGAATGCGCGCGAGGTAGGCTCGAAATAGTGCCTCGTCCTCGAAGGCAGCGAGGAATTGGTGGCGCTCCTCCATGGAAAGCTCGAGCTCCGGGCGGGACTCGCGAGCCCACTTCACCTTCTTCTTCACGGGGCTCCCGTCGAGGACGTCGAGCTCCACCGCCCAGCCGATGACGACCCGAAGGACGTGAGCCGCGCCGTTGATCGTCGATCCGGCGTAGGGCCGCCTCACGCAGGCCGGTGTGCAGCCGTGAAGCTTTCGCTCCCGGCCACGCTTCGGGCACCACCCCTCGGAGATCATCGAGCCGATGAGCGCATTCACGCGCTGAGACGTCAGCTGGTCCATCGGCACGTCGCCGAGTCTCGGGATTAGGTGGCGACGGAGGAAGTCGCCGTAGTAGCGCCGGGTCGCGGGCCGAAGACGGG
>CAZNSS010000653.1:0-2695 GCA_964575465.1 uncultured Holophagales bacterium
GAGCGCTCGCTCACGAGGGCGGAGCGCCGGCTGGTCAGGCGTTTCCGCCGGGAAGAGGAGGCGAGCGCGCCGCGCGCCTTCGTCCTCGGAGCGGCCGCCGTCGCTGCCGCCTTCGTCGGCATCACCCAGCCGCAGCTCTTCTGGCTCCTCTTCGTGGCGCTGGGCTTCGCGATGGGCGCGGCCAAGACCCTCGTCCGGATGCGCGAACGCGAGCGGCTGCACGCGGAGGAGGCGGAGGAGGAAAGAGCGGTCTCGGCACGATCCGGGCTTCCCGCGACCGAGGCCCTTCCCGCGACCGCGACGCCGATCCCCGTGCCGCTCGCCTCGCCCCCGCCTCCCGCCGAGCCCGAGAGCCCCGTTTTCGCGACGATCTCGGCGCGAGAGAAGAGGGTCGACGGCGTCTGCGACCGCCTCCTCGCCGAGCTGAAGGGCGCGCCGCCGCTCGTCCGCGAGCTCCTCCGCAAGCCGGAGGAGACCGTGGAGGCGCTCCGGTCCGCCTCGAAGGAGCTCGCGCGGCGCGAGCGCGAGCTGCGGCGGATGCTCACCGAGGACGAAGGGGACCGCCTCCTGCGCGAGCGGGACGAGCTTTCCGCGCGGACCGAGTCGGCGCCGGACGCCGTCGTGAAGAGCCGCCTCGCCTCCGCCCTCGAGGCGCTCGACGCGCAACTCGCGCACCGGTCCGAGCTCGCGACGGCCGCCGCGCGGATCGAGGCGGAGGGGACGCGGATCCTCTACTCGCTCGAGAGCCTCCGCGCGCAGGTCCTCCGCGCCGTCGCAGCCGACGCGGCCGCCGACGACGTCACGCGCGAGAGCCTCAAGGGAGGGCTCGAGACGCTGAGCGGCGAGATCGACGCCGTCGCGACGGCGCTCGAGGAGGTCCACGGCGTCGGCTCGGCGGCGTCGACGGCGAGCCCGTCCTCCGGGCCCTCCGCCGCTGCGCGGGCCCTCGCGCTCCAGCGCGAAGCGCGGTAGAGCCGTCCCGATCGAATGACGATGTCGATGCACCTTGGCCTTTCGGCCTCGATCCTCGCCGTCTCGACGCGATCGCTGGCGGCGGCGGACGAAGGGGTCGTGTGACCGCCGCCCCCCGTCGTGGTCGACGTGGCCGGCCCGTTCCCGATGTCCGAGATCCCGCTCCCCGAAGAGATGCGGACGGACGGCAGGGAGGTCATCGTGATCCCGTCCCGGTCGGCCCGGCTCGTCTGGCTCGTCGACCTCGCCTCGGCCTCGCGGCGAGCCGTGCACATCGCGCAGCCCGAAGGCATCGACGAGCTCCGGATCGCCTCGGTCGACCGCGTCGGTCCGAACCGTCTCGTCGCGAGCGCGCGGTGGTCGGACGGCGGCGAGGCCCGGAACGGCCTCGTCGTCTTCGACGAGCAGGGAAGGGTCGGGACCGTCATTCCCCACGACTTCGAGATCCGGTCGATCGTGGTCGGGCCGACGAAGGAGTGGATCGTCGGCTCGATCCTCGAGCCGAAGCCAGCCGGCGCGGCGGCGTCAGAACCGCGCCCGATGCGGTGCGCGATCGCCCACTTCACGGCCGAAGGGAGCCTCTCGACGCGCCAGTCAGCGAACATCGGGGGCGTGTTCCTCGACGATTTCGAGAGCGAGGCCCGCACCTACGGCGAACGGCGTGTCGAGATCGTCGGTGACTCGGTTCTCCTCACGTACCCGTTCACGACGGCTCGTTCGCCGTCACCGAGTCTCTACGTCCTCCTTCGAGGGCCCCTCTCGACGGACGCGATGGAGCGGCTCTCGCTGCCCTCGGAGGCGCTCGACTCCTGGATTCACTTCCGCTCCCCGGACGGCTCGGCGCGCGCGAAGGGTTCCCGCCCCGTCGTCGGAATGGCGCCTCTCGTCCGGCGGGGGGAGTCCGGCTACGTCGTCGTATGGGGCCCCGACGCGAACCGGGACGGCCAGGGCGGTTCGGGCGGGAAGGACGTCGTTGCCGCCTGCTACTCCGGCCGTAGCGACAGCCCAAAGGTGGAGCGCGCGGACCCGCTTCCCCCTGGCCGACACGTGAAGCTCGTCACCGCGAGCCCCACGGGGGAAGTCTTCGCGGTCACCTGGCGCGAAGGCGAAGGGACCTGGTCGATCTCGAGGATCGAGCCCTGACGCTCTCGATCAAGCGCGCACCTTCCCTTCTCGCGGGACGTCCTCAGTCGAAGCGAACGCTCACGATCTTGGAGACCCCCGGCTCCTCCTGCGTGACGCCGTAGAGCGCCTGGGCCGTCTCCATCGTCCTCTTGGAGTGGGTGATGAGGACGAACTGCGTCTCGTCGGAGAGCTCGGAGAGGAGCGTCGTGAAGCGGTCGATGTTCGCCTCGTCGAGCGGGGCGTCGACCTCGTCGAGGATGCAGAACGGCGAGGGCTTGTAGCGGAAGATCGAGACGAGGAGCGAGACGGCGGTGAGCGCCTTCTCGCCGCCCGAGAGGAGCCCGATCGTCTGGTTCCGCTTGCCCGGGGGCTGGGCCATGATCTCGATCCCCGAGTCGAGCGGGTCGCTCTCGTCGAGGAGCTGCATCGAGGCGGTGCCGCCGCCGAAGAGCTTCTGGAAGACCTGCGCGAAGTTCGCGTTGATCGCGACGAAGGCCGCCGTGAAGCGCTCGGAGGACGTGAGGTTGATCGTCCGGATCGTCTCGAGGATCTGGTCGAGCGACTTCTCGAGGTCGAGCTTCTGCGTCGACATCTCCTG
>CAZNSS010000654.1:0-2686 GCA_964575465.1 uncultured Holophagales bacterium
TTCGAGAACCTCCTCGTCTATCGCGACGGCTTCCCCGACTGGGTGAAGCGGGGCGGGGCCGTCTCGGCCGGGGGGCCCTCGTGACGCTGAGGGAGGCCCTCACCCACCCCTGGCTCACGGTCAGGACGCAGATCGCGCTGGGGGTGTTCTTCGTCGTGGCGGCCCTCCCGAAGGTCGCCGACCCGCCCGCGTTCGCCCACATGATCTACAACTACCGCCTCCTCCCCGGCCCGCTGGTGAACGCGGCGGCGCTGGTGATGCCGTGGGCCGAGCTCCTCGTGGGGATCGCCCTGATCTGCGGGATCTGGAGGAGGACCGCGGCGAGCCTCGTCGGCGCCCTGCTCGCGCTCTTCATCGTCGCGATCTCGGTCAACCTCCTCCGGGGAAACGCGATCGATTGCGGCTGCTTCGACGTCGCCGAAGCGGGGAAGAGCGTCGCCGAGCGGCTCCACGACATGCGCATGGTCATCGTGCGCGACGTCGGGATGCTCCTCCTCGTCGCGCAGGGGCTCCTCGGCGCGGGGCGGGCGGACGGAGACGAGGCGGCGTAGCACCCTCCTGCCGCGAAGCGGCATTCCCGGCTATGATTCCGCCCCGAGCAAAGCCCGGAGAACGTAGCCGCCGTGCCGACATCCCGTGACCTCGCCCTGCTGAAGGCATTCGAGGCGGTCCTCACCGAGGGCCGCTTCCTCGACGAGTCGATCGGGATCATCCTCGACACGGCGCTCCGGTTCTTCGACGCCGTGGCGGTGGCCCTCCTGCCCGCCGGCGGCGCGCCGCCGATGAGCCGGGCCGGGACCTCGATCGTCGCGACGGCAGCCGAGCAGCGCCTCGCGCGCGTCCTCGAGGGGCTCCTCACCGAGGGGCGCGACAAGCGCGTCGCCGAGTCGGGGCTCGTCTTCGTCTGCGCCCCGGTGAAGACGGGCGAGCACGTCAGCGGCGCCTTCGGCGTCTCCCTTCCCCAGTCCGCCGGCAAGGGCGTCGACGTGGACGAGGGAATCCGCTTCTTCGCGCAGATCTTCTCGAGGATCCTGGAGAGGGAGCGGAGCGTCGCGACGCTCGTGAAGAGGCGCGAGGAGGCCGTCGCCCTCTTCGAGCTCGCCTCCGGCGCCCTCCACACGCTGAACGCCGACGAGGTCGTCCGTCTCACGGCGGCTTCGCTCCAGCGCCAGCTCGAGTTCGACCAGGTCCAGGCGTACCGGTACCACGCCGAATCGCGCGAGGTCGAGCACATCCTCGGCCAGGGGACCTCCCCGGGCTCGGGAGGCGGGTTCGTCCCGGGCCAGCGGCGCCCCCTCGACGAAGACGAGATCCTCGTCCGTGCCCTCGCCGCGCACGGGCCCGCCTTCGACGACGACGAGATGGACGACTCGAAGGGGCCCCGCCGCCGGCGCCGCCTGGCGATTCCCCTGGAGCAGGGCGAGACGGTCTTCGGGTTCATGACGATGTCGCGGCGGGGGGCCTTCGTCCTGACGCCCCAGGAGATGCGCCTCGTCCAGGAGCTCGCCCGGCTCGCCGCCGGGGCCCTCGAGAAGGCGCGCCTCATCGACGCCGAGCGGCGGAACGCCGAGCGGGTCGCCTTCGTGAACCGCGTCCACGCCGCGCTCGGCGGCCTGACGGAGATCGACGCGATCCTGGAGCGGACCGTCGGGGAGATCGGAAGCCACTTCGACCTCGACCTGTGCGCCGTCCAGCTCCGGCCGTTCGACCAGCTCGCGGGCCCGGCCTCGTTCTACTGGAAGGGTGGACCCCCGCAGGGCCGCGCGCGCGAGGACGTCCCGCGCGCCCTCTTCGAGCTCCTCTCGGCGGAGGGGTCGTACGCCCTTCTCCCCGACGTGACGGCCGACGAGAAGGGGCTCGGCCTCGTCCCGATGCCCGGCTCCGTGAAGGACCTCCCCCGGCCGATCGGCCTCGTCGCGGTCCCCCTCGCGTCGCGTGGCGAGATCCTCGGCGTCCTCGTCGGCGTCGGTGCCGGCCGCCCCTGGGCGTTCGGGCCGCCGATGCTCCGTTCGTTCCAGGCCCTCTCGGTCGAGGTTTCCCTCGCCGTGACGTCCGCACGACTCCTCCGGAGGGAACGGGACTCCTACCGATTCCTCGACCGGCTGCGCGAGGTCGGGCGCTCCCTCTCGACGACGTTCGACGGCCCCCGCATCAAGCACACCCTCTGCGAGCAGGCCGTGGCCCTCCTCTCGGGCGAGAGCGCGCAGTTCTGGGACGCCGACGCGCAGACCAAGTCGCTGCGAGTCCTCGCCCAATGGGGGGGCGAGAACGGGAGCGACGCCGCCCGCGTCGTCCCGACCGAGAGCGGAGACCACCCGGTCGTCCGCGCCTGGCTCGAGAAGACCCTCGTGCTCGTCGGTGAGAACGAGATCGGCACCCTCCACCCGGCCGCGGCCGGCGCTTCCAGCCCGGCGGGGCTGCGCGGCGCGGCCGTGCCCCTCCTCTACCAGGACGAGCAGATCGGGGTCCTCTCCTTCTCGTTCCGTGCGCAGGGGGACGCGTGGCCCTCGGAGCTCGGCGGGCGGCTCTCCCTCCTCGCCGACGCGGCCGCCGTCGCCCTCCACAACTCGCGGCTCATGAAGATCATCGAGCAGCAGACCGAACGCGACGGCGTGACCGGCCTCTACAACCAGGGGGCGATCCTGAAGCGGCTCGAGTCCGAGCTCAAGCGCGCCGAGCGGAGCGG
>CAZNSS010000655.1:0-2683 GCA_964575465.1 uncultured Holophagales bacterium
CGGTTCGAGGAACCTGAGGAGGAGGGGGTCGCGCGCGGGGGCGGGGGAGGAGACGCTCGCCGCGCGCGGGAACGTCCCCTCCGGGCGGCGCACCTCGAGGACGGGTGCGGCGGCGCGGGGCGTCAGGCGCGTCGCGACCCACTCGCCGAAGGAGGTCCCCGTGTACTGCATCCGCGCCGTCGGCCTCGCGTAGCCGCAGTCCCACGTCGGCCCGCGCGACGTCCTCCGGCGGAGGAGGAGCGCGGTCGCGGCGGTCGTGAGGGCGAGGAGCCCGAGGAAGGCGGTGCCCCAGATCGCGACGGTGGCGAGGGGAGCGGCGGAGGAGAGCGGCATCGCCCCGGCCTTCCCCGCCCACGTCGACGTCGACGCGTCGACGGCCGGCGCGAGGAGAGGGGAGAGGAGCCCCGCCACGAGGCAGGCCGCGGCGAGGACGAGGATCGGGACGCGCATCGGCAGTCCCGGCTCGTGGGCGTGGGCGGCCTTCTCCGAGCGCGCGTTGCCGAGGAAGACGATGCCGAAGAGCTTCACGAAGGCGGCGAGCGCGACGCCGCCCGCCAGCGCGAGGACCGGTGCCGCGAAGCCGGCGAGGAGCGCCTCGCCCGGCCCCGAGAAGGCCCGGAGGAGGCCGAGGTAGACGAGCCACTCCGAGAAGAAGCCGTTCATCGGAGGGAGCGCCACGACGGCCGCGCAGCCGACCGCGAAGGCGGTGCCCGTCTTCGGCATCTTCCGGAGGAGGCCTCCCATCAGGTCCATCTCGCGCGTCCCGGTCGCGTGGATCACCGCGCCCGCACCGAGGAAGAGGAGCGGCTTGAAGAGGGCGTGGAAGAGGACGTGGAAGAGCGCCCCGCCGAGACCGAGCGCGACCCACTCGGGCCGCCCGGCGCTTCGCCCGAGAAGCGCGACGCCGATCCCCGTCGAGATGATCCCGACGTTCTCGATGGAGGAGTAGGCGAGGAGGCGCTTCACGTCCCCCTGGCCCGCCGCGAGCGCCGCGCCGTAGAGCGCGGAGGTCGCGCCGAGGACGAGGAGGAGGGCGCCCCACCAGGCGGGGGGCGCGCCGTAGAGCGACGTGACGCGAAGGAGCCCGTAGATCCCCACCTTGAGCATGACGCCCGACATCACCGCCGACACGTGGCTCGGCGCCCCCGCGTGAGCGCCGGGCAGCCAGAAGTGGAACGGGAAGAGGCCCGCCTTGGCGCCGAAGCCGACGAGCGCGAGGAGGAAGACGACGTGCGCCGTGCCGTTCACCGCGAGCCCCCCGGCGGGCGCCTCCCAGGCGAACGAGCCGGTCGAAGCGCGGAGGAGGGCCGTCATCCCGAAGAGCCCGAGCGTCCCGGCGTGCGTCGCGACGAGGTAGACCCACCCCGCCTCGCGAACGGCGGGCTGGCGGTCCTCGGTGGTCGCGGCAAAGAAGGCGGCCAGGGCCATGACCTCCCACGAGACGAGAAAGGCGACGCCGCTCCTCGCCAGGAGGACGACCGCCATCGAGGCGGCGAGGAGGCCCAGGAAGAACCGGAGCTTCCGCCCGTCGCGGCGGTGCTCGGCCTCGGGCCAGTAGCCGAGGCCGTAGACCGAGCCGAGCGCCGGGACGAGGAAGACCGGGAGGAGGAAGAGGGCCGAGAGCGGGTCGGCCGCGAGGAGGATCGGCCCGCCCGGCAGGGGGCTCGGGAGGTCGGCCCGGAAGCCGCCCCCCGCGAAGAGGATCCTCGCGGCCGAGACGAGGCCGACCGCCGAGCCGGCACACGCGAGAAGCGCCGAGAGGCGTTCGCCTCCGGATCCCCCCTTTCGCGCGAAGAGACCCGGGACACCGCTCAGGGCGAGGAGAAGGACCGCGCCGAGGAGGAGAGCCCCGTCGGGACTCGCACTCTCCATCAGGCCGGCCTGCCCGACGGGCGCCGGCCCCCGCCCTGCCGCTCCACCTCGGCGGCGCGCGCGAGGAGCGCCTCGGCCGGCCCCGCGACCTTCACCGCCGCGACGAACTCCTCGTCGCGAAGGAGGAAGGCGAGGGCGGCGAGGAGGTGGAGGTGCCCGTGGACGGTGGGCGTGACCATGGTGAAGAGGACCCGCACCGGCACGCCGTCGGCAGCGCCGAAGTCGACCGGCTCCGCGAGGAAGCAGAGGCCGATGATCGCCTCGGAGACGTCGAGGACGATCGGCATCCTCACGTGGGGAATCGCGATGCCGTTCCCGACCGCGGTGGTGGCCGTCTCCTCGCGGGCGAGGAGGACGGCGAGGAGGTCCTCGGCGTCGGTCCCTTCGGGGAGGGGGAGCCGCCCGATCGCCTCGCGGAGGACCTCCTCACGCGTCGCGCCGGGGATGCCGTGGTGGACCCCGCCGGCGCCCAGCGCCGCCGCGAACGAGGGGAGCTTCTCCGCCCCCTCTTCCGCCGGGCGGAAGACGCGGGCCGAGACGGCGACGTGGTTCTCGGTGGCCCACTCGAGGACGGCCGCGCGGTTCAGGAGGGTGCGCCCGGCGATCCGCTCGGCCGGGAGGTCCCGCTCCTCGATCCAGCGATAGACGGTCGATTCGTCGACGTCGAAGAGGGCGGCCGCGTCGGACGTCGTGAGCTTCAAGGGACCGGTGTACCCCGCACGTTCTTCTTGATCGAACGCTTCCCCCGCTCCTTCGCGGAGTCGAGGCTGTACTGGATCGTCGCGTCGAGCGCGAGCCACGAGGAGACCGG
>CAZNSS010000656.1:0-2678 GCA_964575465.1 uncultured Holophagales bacterium
TCCCGCTCGCGGCGGCGCTCGCCGCGGCGGCCGTCGGGGGGCTCGCCATCCCGGCGCTCCACGTCGGCCTCGGCGCGCTCTTCCCCCGCTACGACGCCCCGAACCCGGTCTCCGTGGCGCTGGGCCCGGGCGGCCTCTTCGCGATGGCGCTCTCGACGCTCCTCGCCGTCGTCCCCGTCCTCTTCGTCAGCGAGGGACTCCGGAGCCTCCTCGAGACCCTCCTGGGCGCCCGGCTCGACGCCCCGCTCCTCCTCGCGGGCTGGTGCGCGACCTCGACCGGCCTCGCGACGGGAGCGATGCTCGCCGCCGCCCGCCGCCTCCCGAGGTCCGACATCCCGGCAGGCTGACTCAGACGACGCGGTTCCGCGGCGCCTCGCCCCGGAGGACGCGGGCGGCTTCCTCGCACGCCGTCCGCGCCATGGTGAGGCGCGTCTCCCGCGTCGCCGAGCCGAGGTGCGGCAGGAGGACGACGTTCGGGAGCGGAAGGAGGTCCGGGTGGACCTCGGGCTCCTTCTCGAAGACGTCGAGCCCCGCCCCGCCGAGGTGGCCGGCGGCGAGGGCGCGGGCGAGCGCCGCCTCGTCGACGACCGGCCCGCGGGAGGTGTTGACCAGGATCGCTCCCGGCTTCATCCGCGCGAGCTCGCTCTCGCCGAAGCGTCCCCGCGTCGCGGGCGTGAGCGGGACGTGGATCGAGACGACGTCCGACTCGGCGAGAAGCCTCTCGAACGCGTCCGGGGGATCCCCCTCCACGATTCCGACGACGCGCATCCCGAACGCCTCGGCCCGCCGGGCCACGGCGTTCCCGATCCTCCCCATGCCGTAGACCCCGAGCGTCTTCCCGGCGAGCGACCTGCCGAGGAGCTCGAGCGGCTTCCAGCCGCTCCACGTCCCCGAGCGGAGGAGCGCCTCCCCCTCGCGAAGGCGCCGCGCGACGGCGAGGACGAGGAGCCACGCCAGGTCGGCCGTCGCGTCCGTCAGGACTCCGGGCGTGTTCGTGACGACGACGCCGTGCCTCCGGCAGGCGTCGAGGTCGACGTTGTCCGTACCGACGGCGCAGTTCGCGACGACCCGGAGCCTCGGCGCGAGGGCGACGAGTGCCTCGGTCACCTTCTCCCGAGGGGTCGGGACGAGGGCGTCGGCGTCGGGGAGGTGGAGGAGCGCCTCTTCTTCCCAGGCGCCGGACCGACCGACGACGACCTCGAACCCCTCCAGGATTTCGGTGGTCGACGGCTCGGGTAAAGGCTGCGACACGAGCACTTTCACGCCCCCGAGCGTACGCCCGGGGCCGCCGGGACGAGGCGGGCCCGCGGAACTTTCGCGCCCTCCCGCTCGTAGAAGACGGGGCATGAAGGCAAGAAACGGCCTGGCCCTCGGCCTGCTGGGGGCGGCGGCGCTCGCCGCCCTCCTGCCGCGATTCGACGCGGCCCAGCCGCGCGGCCTCTCGGTCACCCGCCCGCAGGCGGTCGCCATCGCCGACCGCGCTGCCCGGGAATGGGGCATCCCCGTCGACCGCTCCTTCCGGATCGTCACGTGGGAGGAGAACCCGCTCCTCGAGCAGGAGCTGGCCTCGTCTTCCGGCTCGCGGCGGGCGCTGGACGCGGACCCGGTCGTCGGCCCGCGCCTCGCGAGCTTCCGCGTGACCTATTTCCGGCGGGGTCTCGAGAAGTTCCCGGAGCACGGGTACGTCATCGTCGGCCGGACGGGCGAGCTCCTGGGAGTCAGGAAGCGCGCCCGGGCCGAGGAGACGGGCGCCAAGCCGACGGCCGAATCGCTCCGCCCGATCGCCGACAGGCTCCTCGCGTCGAGACCGTTCCCGGGCGCCCCCGCGACGGCTCACGACGCGGACCGGCCGAACGTCCTGCGCGACCGGACCGATCACATCCTCCGCTACACGGTCCCCTACACGGGGCCACCGGCATCGGTCGCCTTCCTCGTCAACGTCTACTTCGTCGGGGACCAGCTCGCCGGCTGGGAGCTCCACGAGGAGTACCGCGACGGACGGACCTTCCGATACGAGCTCGGCGGGAACCTCGTCGCGACGTTCGGGCGCTTCGCGCTCATCTTCGGGCTCCTCTTCCTCCTCCTCGTCATCTTCCTCAGGAAGTACCACGCGGGTGAGGTCGGCGTCGGGACCGGAGCCTTCCTCTTCGGCGCCACGCTCGCCCTCTTCCTCGGGTACGACCTCCTCGTCGGCCGCCCCATGTCGTTCGGGACGGGCTTCGGCGGGACCGACGCCTTCGGCACCGCGGCCGCGAACGTCGGCTTCAAGTTCCTCTTCCTCGACCTCCCCGTCGCGCTCCTCGTCTTCCTCAGCTGGTCGGTCGGCGAGAGCTACGCGCGGGAGAGGTGGGGCGAGCGGCTCGCGTCGTTCGACGCGGTCCTCCGCCGCGACCTCTGGAACTCCACGGTCGGGCACTCGCTCCTGACCGGCGTCCTCCTCTCGCCCCTCGTCGCGGCCGCGGCGCTCGTCCCGCCCCTCGTCCCGCTCCTCCTCGGCTCGGCGAGGGCGACTCTCGGCGACGACGCCGCCCTCATGCTCGCCTCGGAGGCAGGGCCCTTGACGGCCGTCCTCGCCGCGCTCCTCTCGGCGATCCCGGTCGCCGTGACCGGCCTGCTCTTCGGTCTCTCGGCGTTCCACCGCCGCCGGGCGACGGCGCTCGGCCTCCTCGTCGCCGCCG
>CAZNSS010000657.1:0-2674 GCA_964575465.1 uncultured Holophagales bacterium
TACACTCTTTCAGACGTGTGCTCTTCCGATCCGTCGCCTCCCGCGGCCTCGCGGAGAGGCAGCGGCGGGAAGCGGCAGAGGCCGAGAGCCGCCGGCTCTCCACGGTCGCGCGGGCGGGTGCGGGCCTCGCGCACCGGCTCCGCAACCCGCTCGCCGTCGTCAAGGGGACGGCGCAGCTCCTCGCGGACCGGATCCCCGAGGGGGAGCGTGAGCGCGTCGAAAGGATCGTGGCCGCGAGCGGGCGGATGGAGACGATCCTCTCGCGCCTCCTCGACTTCGCCCGTCCGCCCGAGCCGCAGCCGACGTCGTTCGACCTCGTGGCCCTCGCCCGCGACGTGGCCGGGAGGAGCGGTGGGGCGGAGGTCCGGGCCGAGGGCGCCGTGGGCGTGCGCGCGGACCGCGAGCACGTGGAGACGGTCCTCGAGGAGCTCCTGTCGAACGCGCGGGCGTTCGACCCGGAGGGGACGATCGAGATGACCCTTCGCGCGGAAGGATCGCGCGCCGTCCTCGACGTCGCGGACCGCGGGCCGGGTCTCGCCCTCGACGCCGCGAGCGTGTTCGAGCCCTACGTCACGTCGCGCCCCGACGGGACCGGGCTCGGCCTGGCCATCGTGAAGGCCCTCGCCACGGCCAACGGCGGCGAAGCGACGCTCCATTCGCGGCCGGGAGGCGGCTGCGTCGCCACTCTCTTCCTTCCGGCGGCGGAGGCCTGACGTGGCGCACGTCCTCGTCGTCGACGACGAGCCGTCCTTCCGCGCGCTCCTGCGGGACATCCTCGAGGGCGCCGGCCACGGCGTGACGGAAGCGGGAGACGGCGCGGAGGCCCTCGCGTTCCTCGAGCGGGGGACGTTCGACGTGGTCCTGACCGACCGTCAGATGCCGAGGGTCGACGGCCTCGAGCTCGTTCGCCGGCTCCGGACACGGACGTCGCCGCCGGTCGTCGTCCTGACGGCGCACGGCTCGATCCCGGAGGCCGTCGAGGCGGTCCGCCTCGGGGCGGCCGACTACATCACGAAGCCCCTTCCCTCTCCGGACGCGCTCGTCGACCTCGTGGCGAGCCTCCTCCCGCGGGAGGAAGAGGGTGGCGACTTCGTCACGGCCGACCCGGCGACGAAGGAGCTCCTCGACCTCGTCGACCGCGTCGCCCCCCGCGACATCGCGGTCCTCGTCACGGGAGAGTCGGGGACGGGCAAGGAGCTCGTGGCGCGGAGGCTCCACGCCCGCTCGCCCCGCTCCAGGGGCCCGTTCGTCGCCGTGAACGCGGCGGCTCTCCCCGAGACCCTCGCCGAGAGCGAGCTGTTCGGCGCCGAGAAGGGGGCTTTCACGGGGGCCGACCAGGCGCGGGCGGGACGGTTCGAGGAGGCGAACGGCGGGACCCTCTTTCTCGACGAAGTGGGAGAGCTGCCGGCGGCGCTGCAGGCCAAGCTCCTGCGCGTCCTCGAGGAGCGCGTCGTCCGGAGGCTCGGAGGGGCGCGCGAGGTCCCGGTCGACGTCCGGCTCGTCGCGGCGACGAACCGCGACCTCTCGAGGGACTCCGAATCGGGCGCATTCCGGCAGGACCTCTTTTTCCGCCTCGCCGTCGTCGTCGTGAACATCCCGCCCCTTAGGGAAAGGACCGTGGACATCCCGCTCCTCGCGACGCACCTCGCCGGCCGCCTCGCGGCGCGGCACCGCGTGCCGGTCCCGGCGCTGACCGACGAGGCGCTCTCCGCGCTTTCGGCGCACGCGTGGCCCGGAAACGTCCGCGAGCTGAGGAACGTCCTCGAGCGGGCCGTCGTGGTGCGGGGAGGGGAGCCGATCCGGGCGATCGACCTCGCCCTCGCAGGTCCGTCGTCGGCCGTGTCCCCGCTCGACCGCGGGCATCGCGAGCGGGAGGCGCTCCTGGCCGCCCTCCGCCGGACCGGGGGCCGGCGCGAGGAAGCGGCTCGCCTTCTCGGGATTTCCGTCCGGACGCTCTATTACAGGCTGAAGCAGTGGGGAATCGGCTGACCGCTCTCCGGCGCCGCTGACTGCAGCGGCGCTGCAGCGCGACTGCAGGGTCTGCAGCCGACCTGCGACCCGTCGGCGGGGGCCCTGCGCCTCAAGTCCTTCCCCTGGAACGCGATGCTCGTGCGCGGAGTCTCCGCGGAGCTCCTGGCACCGGCCGTGGATGTGGGGAGGCAGCGGCGGCCGCGGAACGGCCGCGCCAGATCACTTCAAGGAGATCCGAAATGAAGAAGACCGCCCTCCTCGCCTTCGTCCTCCTCGCAGCCCCCGTCGTCGCGCAGCCCGGCCCGAAGGGTGGCCCGGCGAGCGGGCCCGGCGCGGCGGCCGCCCCGTCCGTCCGTCCGCTCGCGGCCTACATCGAGGCCCTTCCGAAGGAAGCGCTCGGCTCCGGCGAGACGGCGCTCCTCGCGTACGTCCGCGAGGAGGAGAAGCTCGCCCGCGACGTCTACCGCGCGCTCTTCGCCGCGAACGGCGACCGCGCGTTCGCGAACATCGCCGCCGCCGAGCAGCGGCACATGGACGACGTGAAGCTCCTCCTCGACCGGTACGGCCTCGCCGACCCGGCCGGCACGACGGCGCCCGGCGAGTTCAAGGAGCCCCGCCTCGCCGCGCTCTACGTCGACCTCGTCGCCCGCGGGAAGGCTTCGCTCGTCGAGGCGCTGAAGGTGGGCGCGACGATCGAGGACCT
>CAZNSS010000658.1:0-2666 GCA_964575465.1 uncultured Holophagales bacterium
CGCCGGGGCCGACGGCGCGACGGCGGAGGCCTTGGCGCGGGCGAGGCGCTCGGCGGCGTCGTGCGGGTCCTCGCCCGGGAGGAGCGACTCGTCGACGTCGGCCGGGCGAACCTCCGGCTCCAGGCCGAGGGCGCGGAGGAGGTCGAGGCGCCGGGGTGAGGAGGACGCGAGGAGGAGGCGGGGCCGGCTCACGGCGGCGGAGCGTAGCAGGACCGGCGAGGGCTACGGGTAGTACCCGCTGATCGTCCGCGCCTCGAGGTTGTCGGGGGTCATCTTCACCTCGACCTTCCGCCACTTGTCCCCCTTGCGAACGGGCGGGATGTAGGTGAGGAGGTACTGGCTCCGGAGCTCCTCGTCGATCTCCTTGTAGACCCCGGCGAGGCCCTTGGCCGAGTCGATGTAGTAGACGGTGCCGCCCGTCTCGCGGGCCATCTTGTTCAGCTTGTTCCTCACGTCGAACTGCGTGCCGCCGATCCGGAGGCCGATGAAGTAGATCGCGACCCCGGTCTTGCGGGCGTAGTCGAGGGCGGCCTCGAACGTGAACTTCGAGGCCCGGTCGGCCCCGTCGGTCAGGATGACGTACGCCTTGCGCCCCTTCGTCCCCTGGTACTGGTAGAGGCCGTAGACGACGGCGTCCCAGAGGGCGGTCGACCCCTGCGCGCGGAGGCCCGCGAGGGCCTGGGCGAGCCGTTCCCTGTCGGTGGTGAAGCGGGAGACGAGCTGCGGCTCGTTGTCGAAGGTGACGAGGAAGCAGCGGTCGCGGGGCGTCATGACGCTCTTGAGGAAGTCGGTCGCGGACGTCTGCGCCACCGGGAGGGTCTCCTCCATCGAGCCCGAGGTGTCGACGCCGACGCCGAGGGAGAGGGGGAGGTTCGTGACGACCTCGAAGCCGTCGACCTCCTGGGGGGCTCCGTCTTCGAGGATCCTGAAGTTCGTCTTCGTCAGCCCGGTGACGGGGCGTCCCTTCGCGAAGACCGAGGTGTAGAGCTCCACCGCCTGGACGTCGACCTCCGAGAGGTACTTCGGCGCGTTGATGTAGCGGACGTCCTCGGAGACGCTCCCGTCCTCGAGCGTCGCCACGACGCGGAGGAAGCCGATCTCCTTCTGCCGCGGGACGTCGACGACCTGCTGGAACGGCGGCTGGAAGATCGTGGCGGCCCGCGTCTCGTTGACGAAGATCTCGACCTTCTGGAGCTTCTTCGTCTCGGGGACGGCGAGGTCGGCCACGACCCGGACGGGCCCGGAGACGTTGGCCCCCTTCTCGGGCGCGGTGATCTTGACCCGGAAGGCCTCGCGCCCTTCGTTCAGGACGATCTCGTCCTCGGAGAGGATCCGGCCGTCCTTCCCGTAGCCGGCGACCTTGACCGTCCTCTTGCGCGGGAGCTCGCCGAGGTCGAGGTCGGCCTCGAACGGCGGGCGGCGGTCGGTGACGACCTTCCGTCCGTCCAGGAAGAACTCCGCGAAGGCGATGTCGTCGGACGAGGAGCGTGTCTCGAACTTCACGACGCCGGTCGCGAACTCGCGGGCGATCGGGAGGAGGATGAGAGCGCCCCGGTCGTTCGGCTGCGAGACCAGCCGCGCGACGGCCGCCTTGGCGGCCTCGCGGGCGGCTTTCTCCTCGGCGGTCAGCATCTGGTCGGGAGACTCGGGAACGACGACCTTCTCGTCGATCAGGGCGGCGGCGTTCCGGTTCGAGTCGGCGATCTTCACCTTCAGCCGGTACTCGCCCGGGTAGAGGAAGCGCTCGATGTTGAGCGGCAGGAACGCCCCCTTCACCGTCGAGCCGGGGAAGTCGAACCGGTAGCGGAAGTTGTCGACGAGCTTCCCTCCCTTCACGATCTCGCCGACGACGTCGAGGTCGTAGAAGGTCTCCTCGCCGAGCTGCTTGGTCCCGAGCGTCTCGCGCTCGAGGAGGACCGAGAGCTCCATCCGGATCTTGCTCGCGACCATCTCCGGGAACCGGAGGACGCGCTGGACCGGGAGCCTCGCTGCCGCCGGGTCGAGGTCGGTCGTCATCAGGAGGATCTTGTCGACCCCTTCGACGTCCGGCTTCTCGCCGGTCCGGAGCTCGTCGACCATCTTCTGCGCGGTCATCGTCCCGAAGACCCCGATGGTGGCGTTGACCGCTCCGTTGATCTCCCGCCACTCGGGGCAGCGCGTGACGTCGATCGCGCGGCCCGGAGCGATTCCCGCCATGCCGGCGATGCCGCCGACGAGAAGGGCCTGCTGCCCTTCGAGCGGCGTCCAGAGCCGGTAGTCCCCCGTCCCGAACGGCTGGTAGAAGAGGAGCGTGACCTTGTTCATCCGGAGCGTCTCGAGGCGCTCGTAGTACCAGAGCTCCAGCGGGTTGTAGACGTCCTGGCAGTCGATCCGCCGCACCCCGTCGGGCGGGCCGTTGACGAGGAAGATCCGCCCCTGGTCGGTATTGACGTTCCGGAAGCGCTGCTTGACGACCTGCAGGCGAATCTCGTAGATCTCCCGGAAGGCGACCCGCTGGCCGTCGGCGTCGACGGAGCGGCGCTTCCAGAAGTCCTCGATGAACTTGTCCCGCTGGTAGTCGGAGGCGAGGCGGAGGAACGTCGCCTCCTCGACCTCGGTCAGGATCGGCTCGACGTCGGCGAGGAACTGCCGGTACCGGTCCGGGAGCTTCTCGAGGGCCTGCTTCC
>CAZNSS010000659.1:0-2655 GCA_964575465.1 uncultured Holophagales bacterium
GGCGAAGAAACAGGCCCCAGCCCGGTAGATCGAGGGCGTCCGGGGACCAAGCATCTGTGAACGGCAACCTATTTTCCCTGTCATTCGGAAAACAATTTTCCCTGTCGTTCGGAAAGTAGTTTTCCCTGTCCGGGATGGCGTCCTCCCTTCCGGATGAAGCGGGGCTGCCTCCCGGCGAACGCCCCGGAGGGGCGGAGGCGGGAGGCTGCTCGTGAGCGGTTCAGGTCTTCTTCCGGCTCCGGGTCCGGAACGAGTCCCCGTCGAGGGTGAAGATGCGGGCGTGATGGAGGAGCCGGTCGAGCAGCGCCGTCGTCATGACGTCGTCGCCCATCATCTCCGCCCACGAGTCGAACGCCTTGTTCGAGGTCAGGACGATCGAGGTCTTCTCGTAGAGGTCGCTCACGAGGCCGAAGAAGTGGTTGGCCTCCTTGCGGTCGATCGGGGTGTACCCGATCTCGTCGATCACGACCAGGTTCGCCTTCAGGAGCCTCGACACGCGGAACCGCGCCGTCCGGTGGATCTCCATCGTCGACAACAGCCGGAACAGAGTGGACGCCCGCTCGAAGCAGACGGTGTATCCGGCCGCCACCGCCTTCATCCCGAGCGCGATGGCCAGGTGCGTCTTGCCCACGCCCGGCGGACCGAACAAGAGGATGTTCTCGCGGTTGTCGATCCAGCGGAAATCGCCCAGGTTGGCGAGGTCCGTCCGCGTGATCCCTTTCACCGCCGAGGGGTCGAACTCCTCAAGTCGCTTCTCCACCGGGAAGTGCGCACCGGCCATGTTCCGCCGGAGTTTTCGCTCCGCCCGCCAGGTCACCTCCGCCTTCAACAGCCGGCCGAGGAACCCGGCATACGACGTCCGTTCCGTCTCGGCCTCCTGCGTCTCGGCGTCGAGCGTCGCCGCGATCCCCTTCAGTTTCAGCGCCTCGAGCATCTGGATCGTCTCGCGGAACGCGGTGGCGGTCATGCTCCCGCCTCCCCGCCGGCGAGCAGGCTCGCATACGCGGAGACCGGCCGGACGGCGACGGCCGGGACGGCATGCCGCCTCTCGACCGCGAGCGGCGACGGCAGGACGAATTCGGTCTTCCGTGCCGCTTCCTCGAGCCACCGGAAGTGGCGATAGGTGTCCACCAGCTCGTTCATGCCGACCGTGTCGCGCTCGAGGCAGTAGCGAAGAGCGCGCTCGAGAACGTTCTCGTCGACGCCCGCCCGCAGCGATTTGTTCGCGTGGGCGGACTGCTCGCGGAAATAGCGGCCATAACGGCCGAAGTTCGCCTCCACGAACCGCCGCCACGCCTCGCCCTGGTGCCAGCCGAGCACTTCCGCCTTCGCCTCGTCGCGCCTCTGCCGGCGCTTCGCATGGCGCCGCGGATCGTGCACGCGCGGCGTGCCGACCAGCGCCTTGTCGTGCGCGATGATCGTCTCGCCGCTGCGGCGGTCGAGCACGGTCACCCGATGGTCCGTCACGGTGACGTCCACCGGCCGCTCGCGATACTCATCGGGGACGGGATACTTGCATCCCTGCACCAGGACCTCGCCCAGCTTGTCGACCAGGCGATCCTCCTTGGGGGCCGAAACGCCCGGGGCGAAGATCGACGCGCGCAGGGAGCGGAGCCGCGGGAGTTCCTCCGACTCGAACACCTCGAGCGGAATCCTGCGCGTCGCCGCGCACAGTTTCCCGTTCGCGCGCCGCCGGAGCCACGAACGTGCGCCATCGTTGGCCGCCTCGACCGCCGTGAAGTCACGCGCCGCGAGAAAGTTCACTTTCACGAACCGGATCGCCGCCTCGATCTTGCCCTTCGATTCCGGATCCGCTTTCCGGCAGACGAAGACGGAAAGGCCCATCTCGTCGAGAAAAGTCGCGAACTTCGACGTGAAGGTGACCTCGCCTCGGCTCTCCTCGAAGACCATCGTCGAGTCCTGATCGATCACCAGTTCCGACGGCATCCCGCCGAAGAACTCGAACGCGGCGAGCAGGTGGCGGATCACATCCTCGGCGGTGAACTCCCGCCCTTGGAAAGCGACGAACTTGTATCGACTGAGCGAGAGAACCGCCGAGAAGATGAACAGTTTCAGCCCGCTCGGGCAGACCCATTCGCCGAAGTCCACCTGCAGTTGGCGACCGGCCTCGGGGTCGAGCGTCGCCACATAGGGGCGCTTCGTCGTGGTGAACACCAGCCGCCCCGTGTCGACCAGATAGCCCACGAAATTGCGCAGCGTCCGCTCCGTCGTGGGCATCCCGTCATGCGCCTCGACCAGGCAGTCGTACACGGCGGAAATGGGCAGTTTCCGATTCCCGTTCGCCGCATAGATCGCGAGGATCTCGTCGGCGAAGGGCTCGAGCGCCTTCGTGCGCTCCATCGTCTCCGCCAGATAGCGCTCGTATCGCTCCGGGTCCATCGCCGAATACTTCCGGACCGTCTTCGGGTCGGCGCCCGTTCGCTCGACGATCTCCGCGTTCGTGTGGCCCCTGGCCTTCAGTTCCCTGATGATCTTGTACACCTTGCGTTTCTTCGCCATCCCCATGCGCCCCTCGCCATCGTCGGATCCTTGAATCCGCGACAGTTTACGGGCGGCCGTGACAGGGAAAATTGTTTTCCGAGTCACAGGGAATTCTGTTTTCCGAAAGGCAGGGATTTCAGTTTACCGCTGACA
>CAZNSS010000660.1:0-2648 GCA_964575465.1 uncultured Holophagales bacterium
TCATCGAGTAGATCTGGTGGAGCTTGTCCTCGCGGATCAGGTTCCGGATCGCGGGCGTCGGGATCAGGATCTCCATCGCGAGGCAGCGCCCCTTGCCCGACGACTTCGGGAGGAGCGTCTGGCAGAGGATCCCCTCCAGGACGAACGAGAGCTGCGCCCTCACCTGCGACTGCTGGCTGGCGGGAAAGGCGTCGATGATCCGGTTCATCGTCTGGACCGCGCTGTTCGTGTGGAGGGTGGCGAACGTGAGGTGGCCCGTCTCGGCGATCCGGAGGGCCGCCTCCATCGTCTCGAGGTCGCGCATCTCGCCGACGAGGACGACGTCGGGGTCCTCGCGGAGGACGGCCCGGAGCGCGTTCGGGAACGAGTGCGTGTCGGCGTGGAGCTCGCGCTGGTTGACGATGCAGCGCTTGTGCGTGTGGAGGAACTCGATCGGGTCCTCGATGGTGACGATGTGCTTCGGCTGCTCGCGGTTGACCTTGTCGACCATCGTCGCCAGCGTCGTCGACTTGCCGGAGCCCGTCGGTCCGGTCACCAGGACGAGGCCGCGAGGCTTGTTGCAGAGCCCCTCGACGACGGTCGGGACCCCGAGCTCCTTGAAGCCGAGGATCTCGTAGGGGATCTGCCGGAAGACCGCGGAGACCGCGCCGCGCTGCATGAAGCAGTTCCCGCGGAAGCGGGCGAGCCCCTTGACGCCGAAGGAGAGGTCGAGCTCGAGCGTCTCCTCGAAGCGGTGCTTCTGGACGTCGGTCAGGATCGAGTAGCAGAGCTGCTTGGTCTCAGGGACGGTCAGGGGGGGATAGTCCAGCGGCTGGATGTCGCCGTGGACCCGGATCATCGGCGGAGAGTTCGTCGTGATGTGCAGGTCCGAGCCGCCGCGCTCGACGAGAGTCTTCAGAAGCTGGTGCAGCGTGACTGCCATCGGGTCCCCCTGTGACGATTCTGCGGGGAATCATACCTCAGCGCGTCCGAGCGTTTCCGTTCCCGGGTCGTCCCTCTTTCCCGGGCCGCGGAGGGGGGGCGGGGGGACCCGGGCCCGGCTGCCCGTCGAGAGCCCGTGCACCGGTCGTGTCCCGCCTCGGTGCCCCGGGCCGCGGAGGGGGGCGGGGGGACCCGGGCCCGGGTCCCCCCGGAACATTTCAGATCACGGTCTCCCGGACGACCTCCTCGATCGACGTCAGTCCGTCCTTGATCTTCGCCAGGCCCGAGCCGCGGAGCGTGACCATCCCTTCCTCGATCGCCTTGCGCTTGATCTCGATCGAGGAGGCGCCCGAGAGGATCATCTCCTTGATCTCCTCGGAGACCTCGAGCACCTCGACGAGCGCCACGCGCCCCTTCAGCCCCGTGCCGTTGCAGCGCTCGCACCCCTTCCCCTTCATGACCTGGACCGTCTTGGCCTCCTCCGGGGTGAATCCGAGCTGGATGAGGACCTGGGGCGGGACCTCCGTCGGCACCTTGCAGTTCGAGCAGACGCGCCGGATGAGCCGCTGGGCGGCGATGAGGACGACGGAAGTCGCGACGAGGTACGGCTCGATGCCCATGTTCATGAGCCGGTTGATCGTCGAGGGGGCGTCGTTCGTGTGGAGCGTGGAGAGGACGAGGTGGCCGGTCAGCGAGGCCTTGACGGCGATCTCGGCCGTCTCGAAGTCGCGGATCTCGCCGACCAGGATGATGTTCGGGTCCTGCCGGAGGAAGGAGCGGAGCGCGGCCGCGAAGTTCAGGCCGATCGAGTCCTTCATCTGGACCTGGTTCACGCCGGGCAGGTTGAACTCGACCGGGTCCTCGGCCGTCATGATGTTCGTGTCGGGGGTGTTGATCCGCGAGAGGGCCGAGTAGAGGGTGTTCGTCTTGCCGGAGCCGGTGGGCCCCGTCACGAGGACCATCCCCCACGGACGCAGGATCGCCTTCTCGAAGCGCTGGAGGCTCGACTTCTCGAAGCCGAGCTTCGTCATGTCGAGCATCAGGTTGTCCTTGTCGAGGAGGCGGCAGACGATCTTCTCGCCGAACAGGGTCGGCAGGACGCTGACGCGGTAGTCGAGCTCCTTCACCTTCCCCGCGAGCTTCATCTTGATCTTGATGCGCCCGTCCTGCGGGAGCCGCTTCTCGGCGATGTCGAGCTTCGAGAGGATCTTGATGCGCGAGGCGATGGCCTCCTTCAGCTTCGACGGAGGGTTCATCACCTCCTGGAGGATGCCGTCCACCCGGTAGCGGACCCGGTACTCCTTCTCGTAGGGCTCGATGTGGATGTCGGAGGCGCCGCGCTTGATGGCGTCGGTCAGGATGATGTTGACGAGCCGGACGACGGGGGCCTCTTCGCCTTCCTCGACGAGCTTCTCGAGGTCGATGGCGTCCTGCTCCTCCTCGTCGACGACCTCGAGCGACGTGTCGGAGGCGTCGACGGCCGACATCTCCTCCATGACCTTCTTCAGCTCGAGGGCGTGGGAGGCGCCGTAGTTCCGGTCGATCGCGTGCTGGAGGGCGATCTCCGAGGCGACGACGGGCTCGACGTTGTAGCCCGTCATGAACTTCAGGTCGTCCATCGCGAAGACGTTCGTCGGGTCGGCCATCGCGATGGTGAGCGTCGCGCCCGTCTTGTTGACCGGGAGGATGTTGTACTTGCGCGCGACGTCCGCCGGGACGAGCTTCAG
>CAZNSS010000661.1:0-2640 GCA_964575465.1 uncultured Holophagales bacterium
GCGGCGCAGGCGCCGCAGCCGATGCACGCCGCCGCGTCCATCGCGAGCTCGGCGTTCTCCTTCCGGACCGGGATGGCGTTGGCGTCGACCCCGACACCCGTGTTCACCGAGACGAAGCCGCCCGCGGCGATGATCCGGTCGTAGGCCGACCGGTCGACGATGAGGTCCTTGATGACGGGGAACGCCTTCGCCCGGAACGGCTCGACGGTGATCGTCTCCCCGTCCTTGAAGCTCCTCATGTGGAGCTGGCAGGTCGTCGTCGCCGAGCGCGGCCCGTGCGGGACGCCGTTGATGACGAGCGAGCAGGCGCCGCAGATCCCCTCGCGGCAGTCGTGGTCGATGGCGACCGGCTCCTCGCCCTTCTCCATGAGGCGCTCGCTGACGAGGTCGAGCATCTCGAGGAACGAGGAGCCGGTGCTGACGCCCGGGACGTCGTAGGTGACGAGGCCGCCCTTGTCGGAGGGCGACTTCTGGCGCCAGATGCGGACCTTGATGTTGATGTCCTTGTCGCCGCTCATTACTTGTAGCTCCTCGTGGCGAGGTGGACGGATTCGAACTCGAGCGCCTCCGTGTGGCGCTCGGGGAGCGCACCCTCTCCCTTCCACTCCCAGGCCGCGACGTGGCAGAACTTCTCGTCGTTGCGGAGCGCCTCGCCGTCGGGCGTCTGGTACTCCTCGCGGAAGTGGCCGCCGCACGACTCTTCCCGGGCCAGGGCGTCGCGGCAGATCAGCTCGTCGAGCTCGAGGAAGTCGGCGAGACGCCCCGCCTTCTCGAGAGAGACGTTCAGCTCTTCGCCGCTCCCGGGGACGAAGACGTTCTTCCAGAACTCCTCGCGGATCTCCGGGATCTTCGCGATCCCTTCCTCGAGCCCCTTCCGGTTGCGGCCCATGCCGCACTTCTCCCACATGAGGAGGCCGAGCTGCTTGTGGAGGGAGTCGACGGTCCGCTTCCCCTTGACGGAGAGGAGCTTCTTCGTCCGCTCGACGACGTCGGCCTCGGTCGCCTTCACGGCCGGGTGCGAGACGTCGACCTTCGCGGGCTTCCCCTGTGCCAGGTAGTTCCCGATGGTGTAGGGAATGACGAAGTAGCCGTCCGCGAGGCCCTGCATGAGCGCCGAGGCGCCGAGCCGGTTCGCGCCGTGGTCGGAGAAGTTCGCCTCGCCGAGGACGAAGAGCCCCGGGAGGTTCGACATGAGGTTGTAGTCGACCCAGAGGCCGCCCATCGTGTAGTGGACCGCCGGGTAGATCCGCATCGGGACCTTGTACGGGTTCTCGTCGGTGATCCTCTCGTACATCTCGAAGAGGTTCCCGTACCGCTCGCGGATGACGCTCTCGCCGAGCCGGCCGATCGACTCGGCGAAGTCGAGGTAGACGCCCTGGCCGCCCGGCCCCACGCCGCGCCCCTCGTCGCAGACCTGCTTGGCCGCGCGCGAGGAGATGTCGCGGGGGGCGAGGTTGCCGTAGCTGGGGTACTTCCTCTCGAGGTAGTAGTCGCGCTCGGCCTCGGGGATGTCGGCCGCCCTGCGGGTCTCGCCCTTCTTCAGGGGCACCCAGATCCGGCCGTCGTTGCGGAGCGACTCGGACATCAGCGTCAGCTTGCTCTGGTTCTCGCCGTGGACCGGGATGCACGTGGGATGGATCTGCGTGTAGCAGGGGTTCGCGAAGTAGGCGCCGCGACGGTGCGCGCGCCAGATGGCGGTGGCGTTGCAGCCCTTCGCGTTCGTCGAGAGGAAATAGCCGTTGCCGTAGCCGCCGGTGGCCAGCATGACCGCGTCGGCGAGGTGGCTCGAGACCTTTCCGGTGACCATGTCGCGGACGACGATGCCGCGCGCGACCCCGTCGATCACGATGAGATCGAGCATCTCCGTGCGCGGGTACATCTTCACCTTGCCGAGGCCGATCTGCCTCTCGAGCGCCTGGTAGGCGCCGATGAGGAGCTGCTGGCCCGTCTGGCCCCTCGCGTAGAACGTCCGCGAGACCTGCGCGCCGCCGAAGGAGCGGTTCCCGAGGGTGCCGCCGTACTCGCGGCCGAACGGGACGCCCTGCGCGACGCACTGGTTGATGATGTCGTTGCTCACCTCGGCGAGGCGGTGGACGTTCGACTCGCGGGCGCGGAAGTCGCCCCCCTTCACCGTGTCGTAGAAGAGGCGGTAGACGCTGTCGCCGTCGTTCTGGTAGTTCTTGGCCGCGTTGATGCCGCCCTGCGCCGCGATGGAGTGGGCGCGGCGCGGGCTGTCCTGGTAGCAGAAGCAGGAGACCTCGTAGCCGAGCTCGGCGAGGCTCGCCGCGCCCGAGGCGCCCGCGAGACCGGAGCCGACCATGATGAGCCTGTACTTCCGCTTGTTCGCCGGGTTGATCAGCTTGATGCTGGCCTTGTGACGCGTCCAGCGCGTGTCCATGGGGCCCGTGGGGCACTTGCCGTCGAGTTCCATTCCGCGACCTCCTACTTCACCAGCCCGGCCAGGACCGCGATCGGGAAGGAGATGTCGGCGACGACGATCACGGTGCAGATCGCCAGGAGGACCGCCTTGAGCGGCTTCTCGAACTTCGGCGTCCGGAGCCCCAGGGTCTGGAAGAGGCTGACGGCGCCGTGGAAGAGGTGGAAGCCGAGGGCGACCATGGCGACGATGTAGAAGAGCGA
>CAZNSS010000662.1:0-2638 GCA_964575465.1 uncultured Holophagales bacterium
CGTGCCGCCGGCGCGGCAGGCGAGCAGCGTGGCCGCGGCCAGGAGTGCGAGGGAACGGGCATGCTTCATCGAACGGGCGAGCCTCCTCTTTCGAGCTGTACTTCGGCTTCGCGGACGGCGGGCTGGTTCGGGTCGACCGCGAGGGACTTCCGGAACCACTCCTTCGCCTCCGCCGGCTTCTGGAGACAGAGAGACGTGAGGGCCATCAGGTTGAGGGCCTCGACGTCGTAGGCCTTCTTCGCGACGATCTTCGAGAAGATCTGCTGCGACTCCGCGCACTTCTGGCCCTCGAAGAGCGCCTTCCCGAGCGACGCGGAGTAGCGGTCGTTCTGCGGGAAGGCCGCCGTGAGCGAGCGGAGGTAGCGGATCAGCTCCTTGCGCACCTCGGGCCGCCGCTCGATCCGCTGCATGTAGGTCGAGACGCGCCGGTAGGCGGCCGCCTCCGGATCGTTGTACCCGAACTGGATCGCCTTGATGAGGGCGTCGTCCGACTCCACCCAGCGGTCGACCTGGAAGAGGGCGATCGAGTAGTTCATCCAGGCCGTCGACGCCTTCGGGTTGACCTCGAGCGCCTTCCTGTAGAGCGGGAGGCTCTCCTCGTACTTGTGCCGGGAGCGGAGGAACGTGGCGAGGTTCTGGTAGTGGCCGGCGGTCTCCGTCCCCGCGCGGTCCGCGGGGCGGGCGTCGACGGCCGCGGCTTCCGAGCCCGTCAGGTAGCCGAGGGCGATGAGCTTCTTCGTGAACTCCTCGGCCGCCTTCCTCTCGGTCTCGTCCATCTCGCGGACGACGAGCCGCTCGACCTTCGCGGTCTTCTCCCAGGAGACCGGTGCTGCAGCCGCCGGGAGCGCCGCCCCCCCGAGACCACCCACGGCCTTCCCCTCGAACTTCGGGTCGGCCGGGAGACCCAGGAGCCGGCAGAGCGTCGGGGCGACGTCGAAGACGCTCGCCTTCCCCCGCTCCTTCGAGGCCACGATCGCCGGCCCCTCGGCCGCGAGGACCCCCTCGGCGCGGTGCCAGAGGAACGCCGTGTCGAACTGCACGCCGGAGTAGAACGCCGGGCGGTCGGGGCCCCACTTGAAACCGTGGTCGGAGGCGAGGACGAGCGTCGCCCCGTCGCGCCCCGCCTTCGCGCGGAAGAGCCCGAGGACCCGGTCGCTCTCGACGTAGATGGCCTCGACGGCGTCCTTGAACTTCCTGAACTCCTCGTCCCCCACCTGCGGGAGTTTCGGGGCGACGAAGCGGCCCGCCACGTGCCCGATCTCGTCGGTCCCCTGGAAGTAGACCATCGTCAGGTCGGGACGCTCGCGCTCGTAGAGGTCGAGCGCGATCTTCGCGTGGACGCGCGTGGCGGCGAGGATCTTCCGGTAGCCCGTGATCGGGTCGTCGAGGTCGTGGCCGGCCAGGACGGCGGCCTCGAACTCGGCGCGGGAGACGCGGAGCGCCTTCCCCACGTCCTCGTACGGCGGGTCCCATTCCCTCTTCAGGACGATCCGGACGCCGTCGGCGAGCCCCTCGGGCCACGTGAGGGCCTGCGACTTCACGAGGAGGCGCGGGTCGAACAGGACCGGCGCGGCGCGGTCGGAGACGAGGAAGCCGTTCACCTTCTCGGCCGGCCAGGTGGCCCAGAAGCCGACGACGCCGACCTTGAGCCCCTTGGCGCTCGCGAGGTTCCAGATGGCGGGGACCTTCCGGGAGCGCCCCGAGATCGGGAGGCGGGTCCGCGTCTTCGGGTCGAGCTCCTGGAAGTCCGCCACGCCGTGGTCGACCGGGGTCCGGCCCGTCACGATCGTGTTCCAGACGAGGGGCGAGGCCATCGGCTGGAAGCTCGCGAGCTCCCATGTCCGCCCACCCGCGACGAGGGCCGAGAGGTTCGGGAGGCGCCCCTCCTTCATCAGGCGGTCGAGGAGCGACCAGTCGGCCCCGTCCCAGCCGACGAGGATCACCTTCGGCCGCGCCGCCCCGCCGGCCGGCTTCTTCGCCTGGGCCTCGAGGGGGGAAGCGGAAGCGAGGAGGAAGACGAGGGCCGCGACCGCCGGGAGGAGGGGGCGTCGATGAGGCATGCGGCCGGGATGATAGCGAAGCGCGTGCCGCGCCCTCTCCGGGCGGCGCGCCAAAGAAAAAGAGGGGGGCCCGGAGGCCCCCCTCGAGATTCAGACGGACGGAAAGGTCAGAACGAGACGCGGGCGCCGATGCGCACCGAGAGCGGGTCCTGCCAGGCCGTGTCCTTCTGGTAGTTCTTGTTCGTGGAGCAGCCGTAGGTCGTGTAGGACGGGGCGACGAGGCAGGCGGCCGCGTCGTTGCGGGAGGCCGCGCCGAAGGTCGCGTTGGGCAGGTTGTAGCGGTTGTCGAGGCCCTTGTTGGAGCCGTCGGCGAGGGTGTTGAAGACACCGCTCTCGTTCGTGACGCCCTGCCGGTTGAGGAGGTTGAAGACGTCGACGAGCGGGGTGATGGTGAAGGCGCCGAGGCGGAGGTTGTACTCGAGGTGGAGGTCCATCTCGTACTGCGACGGGAGGTCGCCGAGCTCGCCGCGGCCGGGGGTCAGGTAGAGCTCCGAGGTGTAGCCGGGACGCGCGTAGCCGCGGACGGCGTACGGGGCGCCGGAGTTGTAGCGGAAGTTCGCGCCGGCCGAGAGGCCGAA
>CAZNSS010000663.1:0-2637 GCA_964575465.1 uncultured Holophagales bacterium
CTGCCCCGTGACGGCGAGGAGGGCGAGCATCGCGCGCATCGCCTGCCCCGAGTTCGTGAAGCGCTGCATCCCGAAACCGGGGACGATCGTCGCCGGGTGCTCCGTGCCGAGAAGCGCGCCGAGCTTCTCGATCGAGGAGACGGGGAGGCCGCACACCTCCGCGGCCCGCGAAGGCGGCCACCGAGCCACGAGAGTCGCCCACTCCTCGTAGCCGAGGACGTGCCCCCCGACGAAACCCCGGTCGACGTGGCCGTCGCGGACGAGGACGTGCCCGAGGGCGAGGGCGAGGGCGCCGTCGGTCCCGGGGCGGAGCGGCAGGAGGAGCGACGCCCGCTCGGCCGTCTCCGTCCGGCGCGGGTCGACGACGACGAGCGTCCCGCCTTTCTCGAGCGCGGCGTCGAGGTGAGCCACCTGGTGGACGTTCGTCTCCGCGGCGTTCTTTCCCCACATCACGACGAGCCGCGCGTTCGCGAGGTCCCACGGCGCGTTGTGGGAGCTGTCGCCGAGCGTCAGGCGCGTCGCCTCGAGCCCCGCGGGCCAGCAGAGGTCCCCGTACGTCGTGGTGCAGCCGCCGAAGAGCCGCCAGAAGGCGGGGCCGCAGCCGTTCAGAAGCCCCTTCGTCCCGCTCGCGGAGTAGGTGAGGACGCTCCGTGCCCCGTGCTCGCGGCGGGCCTTCTCGAGCGCGGTCGCGACGACGTCGAGGGCCTCGTCCCAGGAGAAGGGCGCGAAGGAGCCGTCGGGACGCCTCCGGAGCGGCCGGGTGACGCGGTCGGCGGAGTGCGCCCGCTCGACGTAGGCGAGCCCCTTCAGGCACGGTCCCTCGGCCGTCGCGCGGTTCTCCGCCGCCGGCTCCACCCGGACGAGCCGCCCCTCCTCGACCGTCACCCGCATCGCACAGGTGGAATAGCAGTTCCGCGGGCAGGCGGTCAGGAAGGTCGGCACGCCATCGGCGATCATGGCAGGGGTGGCCCCCGGGAAGCGAGAACGACAGCGGGCCGGGCTCCCCGGGGCAGCGGCGAGGCTCCTCCATCGCCGCCGCCGGCGACCACCGCCCCGGGCCGGGAGGGCGCGCGGAGGGGCGCGTCTACAATCCGCCGCCATGAAGGTGTCCCTCCGCGCGCTCCTGGCGCTGTCCCTCGCGACCCTCACCCTCCCGGCGGCGGCGCAGGCGAAGAAGCCCGCCCCCACCCGCCCGCCCGCCGTCGGAGGCGCCACAGTCGGGACGAACCCGCAGGCCCCTCCCGGCGCGGTACCGGCGCAGATCCAGGACGCGCGGGTCCTCGACGCGGCGCCGACGGACCCGTGGCAGATGGAGCGCCTCGGCGTTGCGGCCGTCCAGAAGAACGAGCTGGGGAAGGCCCGCGAGTTCTTCGAGGAGTCGTGGAAGGCGGGTGAGCTCCCGACCGCCCCGTACAACCTCGCCTGCCTCGACGCCCGCGAGGGGAAGGCCGAAGCGGCCTTCCGACAGCTCGACCGGGCCGTCGCCGCCGGCTTCGACGACGAGGCCACGCTCGCGAAGGACGGCGATCTCGCCTCGCTCCGGGGCCGCCCGGAGTTCGCGCGGATCGTCGAGGGGACGAAGAAGAACCGCGCCGCGGGCGACGCGGCGGTGGTCGGGGAAGGCCTCTTCGTCGGACCCGGGCGGCCGCCGAAGGCGATCCTCCTCCTCCTCCACGAGGTCAACTCCGACCCGATGGCCGTCGCCGGGCCTTTCATGGGTGAGGCGAAGGCGCGAGGCCTCTTCGTCGCGGCCCCGCGCGGTCCGTCGCGCTCCGGCAAGAAGCGCTTCGGCTGGGGATCCGCCGACCGCGCCCTCGAGGCGCTGAAGCGGTCGATGGACGAGGCGCGCGTCCGGGCGGGGAACCTGCCGATCCCGGTGATCGTCGTAGGCGCGGGCCGGGGCGGCAAGCTGGGCCTTGAGGTCGCCGCGCGGACCCCGGGCGCCTTCTCGGCCGTCGGGTCGGTCGGCGGCCCCTTCGACCCGGGCTCCGGGAACGCCGGCGCCGTCGCGGGTCTCCGCGGGGTCCCGGTCTACCTCGGTGTCGCCAGGAGCGCTCCCCCGGAGCTCTACCGGGCGATGCAGAAGGCCAGGGAGAGCCTGGAGAAGCTCGGCGTCAAGCTGACCTGGGGCGAGTGGCCCGGGACGGGCGAGGGGCTCCCGGCGAACGCCACGCAGGCGGCGAAGGAGATCCTCGACGTGCTCGTGCCGGCGCGGGGCGCCTCGACCCGCACCGGCCCCTAGGAAGAGCGGGTCCCGGGAACCGCCGGAGGCTCAGGAGGTGGACACCGCCTCCACGATCTTCAGGAGGTCGCCGTCGGGGTCGAGGACGAGCCCGGAGGCGGGAGCGCCGCCGGGGGCCGCCAGGAGGAACGTCTCCTCCGGCTTCGTCACCTCGACGACCGTCGTCCTCGACGGGCCCGCGGCCGGAAAGAGGCGGAGGGCAATCGGGAAGCGGTAGTGCCGCGTGTCCCCGGCGGCGGCCTCCGGGTGGACCACGGCGTGCCCCTGGGTCTGCCTCACCGTCACCTCCACGCGCCCGTCCGCGAGGTTCCGGTACGTGGCGCGGAGGACGGGCCGGTAAGGGGTCTCGACCCACTGGTCGAAGAACTGCTTCAGGTCCCGCCCCGAGAGCTCCT
>CAZNSS010000664.1:0-2633 GCA_964575465.1 uncultured Holophagales bacterium
CCGGACCACTCGGTCGTCGTGAGCGGGCTGGACTCGTGGTTCCCGGCGTCCGAGATGCCGGCGATCGTCGAGGAGCGGCTGTCGCTGAAGGTCGCGGCCGCACTCGGTCACGGCAAGCCGGTGCCTTTGAAGGGGCCGCCGGTCGTCTCGGACGACGAGCGGACGCCGGCCACGGGAGTCCCCGCGTTCCAGTTCCCCGAGTGGTTCGTGGTGCAGGTGAACGCGAAGAGGAGGCCCCTGGTCCACCTCGACGCGCTGGAGAAGGGGAAATACGTCGTCGACGGGAGGAAGTACCCGGCGATCCCGGTCCGCTTCGTCCAGGCGTGCGTCCTCGGGCACCTCTCCGACGTCGACTGGCGCGGCTTCATCCACATGTACCGGGGCGAGTGCTCCCGGCCGATCTGGATGGAGGAGCGGGGGTCGTCGGGAGACCTCGCCGACGTCACCGTCGGGTGCGACTGCGGAGCGGAGCGCTCGATGGCGCAGGCGACGCGCCGGGGCGCCGAGAACCTCGGCGTCTGCCTGGGGAAACGCCCCTGGCTCGGGAGGCATGGCGGGGAGAAGTGCGGGGGAGAAGGCGGGAAGATCCAGCTCGCCCGCCTCCTCGTCCGCTCCGCGAGCGACGCCTACTTCCCGCAGGTGCTGAGCGTCATCTCCCTGCCGGACCGCGGGACCCTCGTCCGCGTCGCGGTGGCGAAGCTCTGGGAGAACTTCCTCGCGTTCGTCGAGGAGCAGGGCGAGCTCGCGAAGGAGCGGAGGAAGCCCGCGGTGAAGGCGGCGCTCGAGGGCCTCGCCGACGAGGAGGTCTGGGCCGAGATCCAGCGGCGAAAGAGCGGGGCGCCGGCGAAAGCCGAGAAGATCAAGGAGGTGGAGCTCGCGACGCTCCTTTCCGTGAGGGAGAAGCTCGGCGACGACTTGCACGGCGGGCGCGAGTTCCTCGCGCGGAGGATCCCGGTCGAAGCGACCGCCGGTCCGATGAAGGCGATCGAAAGGGTCGTCCTCGTCGACCGGCTCCGCGAGGTGACGGCGCAGGTCGGCTTCACGCGGTTCGAGGCGCAGACGGCCGACATCGACGGGGAGCTCTCTCTCGACGTTCGGACGGCGCCCCTCGCCGCCGAGGTGAAGTGGGTGCCGGCGGTCGAAAACCGCGGCGAAGGGGTCTTCCTCGCGCTCGACCCGTCGCGCGTCGCGGCCTGGCTCGAGCGGCCCGGCGTGAAGGAGCGGGGGAGCCAGCTCTCGCGAGGGTTCGAGAGGTGGAAGGCGGCGCACCGCAAGCCGAACATGCCGTTCCCGGGCCTTCCCTACGTCCTCCTCCACTCGCTCTCGCACCTCCTCCTGACGGCCGTCTCGCTCGACTGCGGCTACGCGGCGAGCTCGATCCGGGAGCGGATCTACGTGGGCGAGGGGGCGTACGGGATCCTCCTCTACACGTCGAGCCCCGACGCCGAGGGGACGCTCGGCGGCCTCGTGGAGGTGGGCCGGAACCTCGCGAGGCACCTCGGCCGCGCGCTCGAGCTGGCGCGGCTCTGTTCGAACGACCCGGTCTGCGCCATGCACCGGCCCGACAGCGGGCACGAGGAGCGTTTCCTCGCAGGTGCCGCCTGCCACGGATGCCTCCTCGTCCCCGAGCCGAGCTGCGAGAACCGGAACGACTTCCTCGACCGGGCGCTCGTCGTGCCGACGGTGCTCGGCGGGGGAGCCGAGCTCTTCGCGGAGGACGAGGCGTGAAGGGGCCGTGGGAAGGGCTCTCGCGGCCGGGGCTGGAGGCGCTCGCGGGGGCGCTGGCAGCCGGGCGCCTCTCGGGGCCGTACTCCCCGAGTTCCGTCGCGCGGCACCTCCCGAACGTCGACCTCGCGGACGCCCTCGTCGAGCTGAACCGGCTTCACGACGCGGGCCTCCCGCCCCCGCACGTCGCCGAGCTGCTGCGCGCCGTCGTCGCCGAGCGGAAGCTCCGGGAATCGACGTCCGACCGCGTGGAGCTCGTCTGGACCGGGCCGGAAACGCCCGGGAGCCTGAGCCGCGAGACGGCGGTCGTGGCGCGCGAGCTCTTCGCGAAGGCGAACCGGAGCGTCCTCGTGTCGAGCTATGCCGTCTTCCTCGGCAGGGAGGTCTTCGAGCCGCTCGGAAAGCGCATGGAGGAGGTGCCCGACCTTCGTGTCCTCCTCTTCCTGAACGTACCGACGCCGGGCGGCACGGACCTCGACCCCGACGCCGTCGCGCGCGACTACTTCCGGGAGTTCCTGAAGAAGAACTGGCCCGCCGGCCGCCAGCCCGAGCTCTACTACGACCCGCGCTCGCTCGCCCCGAAGGGCGACGAGCGGGCCGTCATCCACGCCAAGTGCATCGTCGTGGACGGGCGCACCGCCCTCGTCACCTCGGCGAACTTCACCGAGGCGGCCCACGCCCGGAACATCGAGGCCGGGGTCGTCGTCCACGACGCGGCCTTCGCGACGTCGCTCGAGCTGCAGTTCACGTCGCTCGTGGGCTCGGGCGCGCTCCGGCGCGTGCACGTTTAGACCGGCCCGCCCTGCAAACGAGCCGCTGCCGGACGGCCAGGCGCTCGAAAGACCCCCGCGCGTCAGCTGCAGCTCTTGTACAACCGGATGTTCCGGAACGAGAACGCGGGGCCGCGC
>CAZNSS010000665.1:0-2620 GCA_964575465.1 uncultured Holophagales bacterium
TCCTCTACCGCGACAACCTCCGGGACCACCTCGGCGACGTCCTCTTCCGGATCCATCTCCGTCTCGCGGCCGAGGTCGAGAAGGCGATCGAGGCGGAGGAGGGTCGGCCCGCCGCGCGGAAGCACGCGCGGGAGATCGCGACGGCGCTCTTCGAGCGGCTCCCCGAGGTGGCCGACCGCGTCGCCGAGGACGTCCAGGCGGCCTACGACGGCGACCCCGCCGCGCAGGGATTCGACGAGCTGATCCTGGCCTACCCCGGCGTGAAGGCGGTCTTCACGTACCGCATCGCCCACGAGCTGCACCGGCTGGGGGTCCGCCTGATCCCGAGGATCATGACGGAGTTCGCTCACAACGAGACGGGCATCGACATCCACCCCGGGGCGACGATCGGGCGGTCGTTCTTCATCGACCACGGCACCGGCGTCGTGATCGGCGAGACGACGACGATCGGGGACCGCGTGAAGATCTACCAGGGCGTCACTCTCGGCGCGCTGTCGTTCCCGAAGAACGAGCACGGGGAGCTGATCCGTGGCGTGAAGCGGCATCCGACGGTCGAGGAAGAGGTCGTCATCTACGCCGGCGCGACGATCCTCGGCGGCGCGACCGTCATCGGACAGGGGAGCGTCATCGGCGGCAGCGTCTGGCTGACGACGTCGGTCCCTCCCTGGACGCGGGTCACGCTCGCGGGAGATCAGCTGAGATTCGAGCCCCGCTCGACCCCTTCGAAGTCACCGTCCGGCGGCGACGGGCCGGCCTGACGCTCGGTCCTTCGGCGTCCTCCGGCGCTCGACGCGAGCTTCCGGCGCAGAGGCGAGGAGGCTCGCGACCGTGCGGCCCGTCCCGGGGACGACGAGGTCGGGGACGAGGTCGGCGAGCGGGGCGAGGACGAAGCGGCGCTCCGCAAGCCGGGGGTGCGGGATGACGAGCCCCGGGAGGTCGATCTCGAGGTCGCCGTAGAGCAGGATGTCGAGGTCGAGCGGCCGCGGCCCGTACCGCTCCCCGAGCCTCTCCCGGCCCGCTTCGGTCTCGAGGCGGCGGAGGAGGGCGAGGAGCTCGAGGGGAGACAGCGACGTGCGGAACGTGGCGGCGGCGTTCAGGAAGTCGGGCTGCGGTGGCCCGTCGACGGGAGCCGTGACGTAGAGGGGGGAGACGGCGAGGCGGCCGACGCGGGCCGCGAGGCCTTCGAGGGCCCTCCCGAAGGCGAGTTCCGGCGAGCCGACGTTGCCGCCGAGGCCGATCGCGACCTCGGCCGGCCCGTCAGTAGTCGTCTTCGCTCTCCGCGTCGCCGGCCTCGAGGCTCGGTCCTTCCCCGAGGGGGAGCTCCTCGTCGTCGAGAGCCGCCTTGGCAGCCGGGTCCTCCGGCTCGATCCCGATGTCCTCCTCGTCGCGGTTGCGCTCGAAGAGATCCGGGTCGGCGAACTCGTCGCGCTTGGCGCGACGGGCGGCGATGAGCGCGGCGGGCGACGTGTCGCGGGGCGGGGCGTCCTTCTGGTCGGCCCCGCACTTCGGGCAGAGGACGGGCGTCCTCCTCAGGTCGTAGAACTTCGTTCCGCAGCGGAAGCACTCGTGTTTGAGACCAAGATCGGGCATTCGCTCCCTCAAAAAGACGCCGGAACATAGCATCGGGTCCATGGTGGGTCAACGCGGTTCGGCGCGCGTTCCGGCGCCGCTTACACTCGGATCGTGAAAGGCGTTTCCCCGATCCCTCCGGCGGCGCGTCCGCGGGGCGCCTCCGCGTGCTGAAGTTCGATCTCCTCGCCCTCGACGGCGCCGCGCGCCGGGGGAGGGTGACGCTCGACCACGGGACGGTCGAGACGCCCGCCTTCATGCCGGTGGGAACCGCGGGAACGGTGAAGGCGGTCCGCTGGAGCGACGTTGCGGCCGCAGGGGCCGAGATCGTCCTCGGGAACACCTACCACCTGATGCTCCGGCCGGGCGGCGAGCTGATCCGGGCGATGGGGGGGCTCCACCGGTTCGTCGGCTGGGGACGGCCGATCCTGACCGACTCGGGCGGGTTCCAGGTGATGTCGCTGGCGGCGAACCGGAAGCTGTCGGAAGAGGGCGTCCTGTTCCGGAGCCACCTCGACGGCAGCCCGCACCTCCTGACCCCCGAGAGGGCCGCGGAGCTCCAGCTCGGCGACTTCGGCGTCGACGTGGCGATGGCGCTCGACGAGTGCACGCCGTACCCCGCCACGCGGGACGCGGCGGCGCGCTCGATGGAGCTGACGCACCGCTGGGCCCGGCGGGGGCGCGCCGCTTTCCTCGCCGTCCGGGGCGACTCGGACCGGGGCGCGCAGTTCGGGATCGTCCAGGGGGGCATGTTCCAGGACCTTCGGCGCGCGAGCGCGGAGGCGGTCGCCGCGGAGGGCTTCGAGGGGATCGCGTGCGGCGGGGTCTCCGTGGGAGAGCCGAAGGAGGAGATGCGCGCGATCGTCGAGACGACGGGGCCGATCCTGCCGCCCGAGAGACCGCGCTACCTCATGGGTGTCGGGCACCCGCTCGACCTCCTCCACGCCGTCGCCCACGGCTTCGACCTCTTCGACTGCGTCCTGCCGACGCGGGCCGCCCGCCACGGGCTCGCCTACACGTCGGAGGGGACGGTCGTCCTCAAGCAGGCGCG
>CAZNSS010000666.1:0-2619 GCA_964575465.1 uncultured Holophagales bacterium
GAGGGGTGGGTGCAAAGGGTGGGGGAAGCGGGGAGGGAGCAGCGACAGATCAGCTGCCGGTGGACCCGTACTTCGCGATGCCCCGTCGCCACAGCGCGCGATTGAGGAAGGCGAAAAGGAGGGCGACCGCGGGGACGGCCCAGAAGAAGGGGAGGAACTCGCTCCGCTTCAGGGCGAGTGCGGTCGGGTAGAAGGAGGCGAAGGCGAAGGGGATGACGGTGGAGAGGAGGACCTTCACCTTCAGGTCGTAGATCGTGATCGGGTAGCGCCCGAACGACATGAGGTTGAAGACCGGGGGCGCGAGGCCGACGCGGTCCTCGATCCAGAAGCTCGAGGCGGTCAGGATCCCGAAGATCGAGAGGTAGATCACCGCGCCGAAGACGGCCCAGAGCGGCAGGAGCGCGAGGCCGAGGGGCGAGACGCCCGGTAGGCGCGAGGCGGCCCAGGCGACCGCGACCGTGCCGGTGACGACCTCCTGGAGCGACTCGAGGCGGAAGCTCTCGAAGAGGACCTGGAAGAGGGGCGAGACCGGGCGGAGGAGGATCCGGTCGAAGCGCCCCTCGACGAGGTAGCGGTCGGCGAACTCGTAGAGGTTCCCCGAGAGGACGTTGAAGAGGCCGTACGGCAGGAGCGAGAAGCCGTAGAGGAAGACGACCTCCGGGAAGCTCCAGCCCGCGAGGTGCGGGAAGCGGGAGAAGAGGAGCAGCACGACCGAGAACGAGGCGACCGTGCCGAGGAACGACGCGAGGATCGCCGTCGCGAAGTCGGCCCGGTAGGCGAGGCGCGCCTTGGCGTACTGCGCGAAGTAGAGCGCGAGGAGGCGCGCGTGGAACCGGAGGCTCCCCACCGTCAGCCTCCCTGGACCTCGATGCGCCGGGCCGTCGCCTTCCAGAGGACGCGGCCGAGGAGGAGGAGCGCGAGGGTCCATCCCGCCTGGAGCGCGAGGGCGCGCGCCGCGTCGGCGCCCGTCGCGAGGCCGAGCCAGAGGCGCCCGGGCGTGTCGTTCATGTGGAGGAACGGGAGCCAGACGAGGACCTTCCTCACGGGCTCGGGGAAGAACGCGACGGGGACGAGGAGCCCGGAGAGGAGCTCGAGGACGAGGTACTTCGCGCGGAGGACGCCGAGGATCGAGGTCGTCCGGATGGCGACGAGGCCGACGCAGAAGTTGATCGCGCCGACGAGGAACGCCGAGAGGACGCCCGAGAGGAGGTAGAGGCCGAACGCCGCGGGCGAGGCCGGCGGGAGGATCGGGTAGACGAGCCCGAGGAGGAGGCCGATGGGGAGCGTGAAGAGGACGAGGCGGAAGGCGCTCTCGCCGAGGGCCTGCGAGAGGGTCATCGCCTGGACGTCGACCGGCTTGATGAGCGTCATCGCGAGGCGCCCCTCGCGGACCTGGCTCGCGATCTCGCGGTCGACCTCGTTGAAGTAGAAGCTCCGGAGGGCCCACCCGGTCGCGACGTAGGTGAGCATCTGCGGGAACGTGAAGCCCCCGAGCGCCGCTCCCTCCCCCTTCTCGTGGAAGAGGGCGCGCCAGATGTAGTACCAGACGGTCGCGTTGAAGAAGTAGGTCAGGATGCCGACGAAGTAGCGCGCGCGGTAGGCGAGGATGTTCAGGAACGAGGTGCGCGCGAAGGCGAAGTAGGGGCGCGCCGCGGCGAGGGCGGAGGCCGTCATCGTCCCGGGACCTCCTCAGCCCCGGCGGACGCCGCGGTGGGCGACGAAGCCGGGCGCGGCGCCCTCGGCCGGGAGGGCGGCCTCCGGCTTCCGCAGCGCGGCGTTCTCGCGGTAGATGCGGGAGACGACCTCCTCGATGTCGGGCTCGCCGACGGCGAGGTCGAGGACGGGGAGGACGCGGACGATCTCGCGGATGACGTCGGCGGCCGAAGCCTCGCGCTTGTCGACGGCGAGGAGGTAGCGACCGGGCGAGAGGCGGCCGGCGCGCCAGGGCCCGATGGCGAGCTCCTTCGGGTCTCCCTCCGGCGGCTGGTGGAGGTCGAAGCGGATCCGCGCCTCCGGGAGGTGGCGGTCGCGCAGGCCGCGGAGGCTCCCGTCCCAGAGGACCTGGCCGTGGTCGATGAGGACGACCCGCTCGCAGAGCTCCTCGATGTCGCCGAGGTCGTGCGTCGTCAGGATGACGGTCGTCGAGAGGCGCCTGTTCGCTTCCTTCAGGAAGCCGCGGACGTTCGCCTTGGCGACGACGTCGAGGCCGATCGTCGGCTCGTCGAGGAAAAGGAGCGGCGGCTCGTGGAGGAGCGAGGCCGCGAGGTCGCAGCGCATCCGCTCGCCGAGGGAGAGTTTCCGGACCGGCTGCGGGAGGAGGCGGCCGACGTCGAGGAGGTCGTCGAAGACCTTCATCCGCCTCGCGTAGTCGGCGTCCGAGACGCCGTAGATCTCGCGGAGGAGCTGGAAGCTCTCGACGACGGCGATGTCCCACCAGAGCTGCGTCCGCTGCCCGAAGACGACGCCGATCGATTTCGCGTAGGCGCGCCGGTCCTTCCACGGGACGTAGCCGAGGCAGCGCACCTCGCCGGACGTCGGCGTCAGGATGCCCGTGAGCATCTTGATCGTCGTCGACTTGCCGGCGCCGTTCGGGCCGATGTAGCCGACCATCTCGCCGCG
>CAZNSS010000667.1:0-2613 GCA_964575465.1 uncultured Holophagales bacterium
GGGATGTGGCTGAAGGCGGTCTTCGTGAGCGCCGCCCCCTTCAGGCCCGCGTGCCAGTCGCCCGAGTTGACGACGACGAGGCCCGTCATCGCGCAGACGACGACCGTGTCCCAAAAGGTGCCGGTGGAGGAGACGAGCGCCTGGCGTACCGGGTTCTTCGTCATCGCGGCGGCGGCGACGATCGGCGCGCTTCCGAGGCCCGACTCGTTCGAGAAGAGGCCGCGCGCGACGCCGAACCGGATCGCCTCCTTCATTCCCGCGCCGAGAAAGCCGCCGATGGCCGCCTGCCCGCTGAACGCGCTCGAGAGGATCAGCCGAAAGGTCGCCGGCAGCGTCTCGACGTGGATGAGCAGGAGGTAAGCGCAGCCGATGACGTAGAAGCCCGCCATGAACGGGACGAGGAGCTCGCAGACCCGGGCGATCGACTGGATGCCACCCAGGATGACGATGCCGGTCAGCGCCGTGAGCAGGCCGCCGCTGAGCCACGGGGAGATGCCGAACGTCTCCTGCGCGAGAGCCGCGATCGAGTTGGCCTGGACGGTGTTGCCGATGCCGAAGGCGGCGACGGCCGTCAGGGCCGCGAAGACGACGCCGAGCCACCTCGCCTTCATTCCCCGCTCGAGGACGTACATCGGCCCGCCGGCCATCGAGCCGTCGGGCATCGTCACGCGGAAGCGGACCGACAGGAGCGCCTCGGCGTACTTCGTCGCGATCCCGAAGACGCCGGTGAGCCACATCCAGAGGACCGCGCCGGGACCGCCGGCGGCGACGGCGGTCGCAACGCCGACGATGTTCCCGGTCCCGATCGTCGCGGCGAGGGCGGTCGTCAGCGCCCCGAACTGGCTGACGTCGCCCGTCCCTTCCTTCTCGCGGCGAAGGGAGATCTTGATGGCCGTCCAGAGGTGGCGCTGGATGAAGCCGAGGCGAAACGTCAGGAAGACGTGGGTCCCGACGAGAAGGACGAGGAGCGGCCATCCCCAGATGAAGTCGCTGATTCCGGCCAGGAGCTGCTCGATGTCTGCCACGCCGCTCTCCTCCCGAGAAGGAATAGGGGAAGGCCCACAGAAGGCCGCCGGGCAGGATAGACGAGATCAGCCGGCATCGCTCGCAGGCGGCCCCCGCACGCCGCTCGAGGTCCGCTTCCGTTTCAGGCCGCTGGCCCGCGGGACCGAATCCGCTTCCCTTCCGTCGGCGTCGCGCGGAAAAATGGGTCATGAGCGATTTCGCGCAGACCGGCCCGATAACGACCCTCGCCCGGCTCGGGAACCGGCCGCTCGTCGAGCTGGAGGACGCCCTCGTTCGCAACACGCGCCGCAACAAGGCGGCCCTTCTCATCCCGTCCCTCGTCTCCGAGCTCGAGCGCCCCGCCCTCCTGAGGATCTGCGACGAGATCTCCCGGGCCCCCTACCTCGACACGGTCCTCATCTCCCTCGACCAGGCCGACGAGACGGGGTACCGGAGCGCGCTCGAGTACTTCAGGCGCCTCAGGCGGCGCACGGTCGTTCTCTGGAACGACGGACCCGGGGTGACGACCCTCCTCGCGAAGCTCGAGAAGGCCGACCTCGCGCTCGGCGAGCGGGGGAAGGGACGCGCCTGCTGGATGGGCTTCGGCTACCTCCTCGCGCAGGGGAACGTCGAGTACATCGCGCTCCACGACGCCGACGTCCTCGACTACGACCGCGCGATCCTCGCGCGGCTCCTCTACCCGATCGCCGATCCGATTCTCAACTTCGACTTCTGCAAGGGCTACTACGCGCGCTATACCGACAAGCTGAACGGCCGAGTCTCGCGCCTCTTCGTCGGCCCGATTCTCGGAGCGCTCCGGGCTCTCCTCGGCGCGAACCCCTACATCGAGTTCCTCTCCTCCTTCCGCTACCCGCTCGCGGGAGAGTTCGCCCTCTCCGCAGACCTCCTCCGCCAGGTGCGCGTCCCCTCCGACTGGGGTCTCGAGATCGGCACTCTCTCGGAGGTCTACCGGCATCGGTCGCCGCGCCGCATCTGCCAGGTCGACATCGCCGACCGTTACGATCACAAGCACCAGGCGCTCTCGCCGGACGACCCGGCGAAGGGCCTTCACCGGATGGCGGCCGACATCGCCAAGCACCTCCTCCGGACGCTGGCCGCCGCCGACACCGTCCTCGGCGACGGGACCCTCAAGTCGCTCCTCGCCTCCTACCAGCGCCGCGCCGAAGACGCTGCTTCGAGCTTCTATGCCCTGGCCAAGTTCAACGGCCTGGTCTTCCCTCGGCACGAGGAGGAGATGGCGATCGCGACCTTCGCCGGGGCCCTGAAGAGCGCCGTCGAGCAGTTCGTCGCCGACCCGCTCGGTGCGCCGCTCATCCCGAACTGGGCGCGCGTCCTCTCCGCCGTTCCGGAGGCCGGCGACCTCCTCCTCGAGGCCGTCGTCGCCGAGGGGGGAATCCTGAACGGCTGAGGGGGGTCCCCGTCACACGTGCCGGATTCCCGAGTCCTCCTCTTCGGCGCGGAGCCTTTTCTCGAGCCACCCGCGCGCGAGGTCCCGCGCGCCGAGCCCGAAGGCGAGCGCCAGCGTCAGCGCGATCGCGCCGCCGACGATGGAGAAGGCCGCGACGAGGATCGACCGGCCGACGCCGA
>CAZNSS010000668.1:0-2608 GCA_964575465.1 uncultured Holophagales bacterium
GGCCTCATGTTCCTGATGGTCGAGTGGACCTCCCGGATGGGCCAGGGGGTGATGTTCGACCTGAGGACGCGGATCTTCGGGAACCTGCAGCGGGCCGACGTCGCCCTCTACGACCGGACGCCCGTCGGGCGGCTCATGACCCGCCTGACGACCGACGTCGACGCGCTGAACGAGCTCTTCACCTCGGGGTTCGTCTCC
Source organism: uncultured Holophagales bacterium (assembly GCA_964575465.1). Classification (GTDB taxonomy): domain Bacteria; phylum Acidobacteriota; class Thermoanaerobaculia; order UBA5066; family UBA5066; genus UBA5066. The sequence goes on from CAZNSS010000668.1 coordinate 199, forward strand.
CTCCTCGGAGACCTCGCCGTCCTCGGCGGCATCGTGGCGATCCTCTACGCCCTCGACCCGACGCTCGCGACGGTCACGCTCGGGGTCCTGATCCCGATGGCCCTCGTGACGAACTGGTTCCGGAAGGGGGCGCGCGACACCTACCGCCGGGTCCGCGTGAGGATCGCCCGCGTGAACTCCTTCCTGCAGGAGCACCTCTCGGGGATCGCCGTCGTCCAGCTCTTCCGGCGCGAGGAGGCTGCGCAGGCCGACTTCCGAAGGGTGAACGACGACCACCGCGTCGCGAACCTCGACTCGATCTTCTACTACTCGGTCTTCTACCCGGCGCTCGACTTCCTCTCGGCGCTCGGGATGGCGGCGATCCTCTGGTGGGGCGGCGGCGAGGTGATCCAGGGGAAGATGACGATCGGCGCCGTCGTCACGTTCCTGCAGTACTCCAAGAGGTTCTACCGGCCGCTGATGGACCTCTCGGAGAAGTACAACATCCTCCAGGCGGCGATGGCCTCCTCCGAGCGGATCTTCCAGCTCCTCGACGAAGCCCCTGCGATCGCCGCGCCCCCTTCCCCCGCCCCGGTCCCCCGACCGCTTCGCGGCGAGATCGAGTTCGATCGCGTTCGCTTCGGCTACAAGCCGGGCGAGGAGGTCCTGAAGGGGGTCTCGTTCCGCGCCGAGCCGGGAGAGACGATCGCCCTCGTCGGGGCGACGGGCTCGGGAAAGTCGACGATCGTCAGCCTGCTCCTCCGCTTCTACGACGTCACGGACGGCGCCGTCCGCGTCGACGGCGGCGACGTGAGGGGCTTCGACCCTTCCGCGTTCCGGGACGGCTTCGGCATCGTCCTGCAGGACACCTTCCTCTTCACCGGGACGATCGCCGAGAACGTCGCGTTCTTCGACCCCGCGATGCCGCGCGAGACGGTCGAGCGCGCCCGCCGCGACGTCGGCCTCGGTCCGCTCCTGAAGCGCCTCCCCGACGGTCTCGACACGAAGCTGACCGAGCGCGGCGGCGGGCTCTCCGTGGGCGAGAAGCAGCTCGTCTCCTTCGCCCGGGCGCTCGCCCGTGACCCGCGGATCCTGATCCTCGACGAGGCGACCTCGAGCGTCGACCCGGAAACCGAAGCCGTCATCGAGAAGGCGGTGGACCGCCTCCTCTCGGGCCGGACCTCCGTCGTCGTCGCGCACCGGCTCTCGACGATCGTCCGGGCCGACCGGATCCTCGTCCTCTCCCACGGAGAGGTGCGGGAGTCGGGGACTCACGCGGAGCTCCTGGCGAAGGGAGGCCTCTACGCCCGCCTCTACACCCTCCAGCTCAAGGACCGCGAGGCGGCGGCGTAGACCTCCCCCGGCCGGCCAGAGACCCTTCCATTGATACAGATCTACGTGGACGCCGACGCCTGCCCCGTGAAGGACGAGGTCTTCCGGGTGGCGGCGCGCTACGGCGTCCGGGTGTACGTCGTCTCGAACGGGAGGATTCGCGTTCCCGAGGGTCCCCTGGTCGAGATGGTCGTGGTGCCCGGCCGTTTCGATGCGGCGGACGACTGGATCGCCGAGCGCATCACGGCCACGGACGTCGCCGTGACGTCAGACATTCCCCTGGCCTCCCTCTGCCTCGCGAAGGGCGCGCGGGTCCTGGACCCCAAGGGAAAGGTCTTCACGGAGGAGTCCATCGGCGACGCCCTGGCGAACCGGGAGCTGATGGCCTACCTCCGCGATTCCGGCGCCGTCACGGGCGGACCGGCCCCTTACGAGGCCCGGGATCGTTCCCGCTTCCTGCAGAAGCTGGACGACCTCGTCCAGGCGATCCTGAAGGCCAGGCGCTGAGGCGTGGCAGTGATCTTGATAGGGAGTTACCGGCCCTCGCGTCGCGGAGGCGCGGAGAGGCTGGTGCCCGATACTCGTCCAGGGCACCCAAGACACTGATCAGGCGTAACTTGGGCGCCTTGTCGGGCAATGCGAGCAGGACACGGGAAAGGCCAACCCGATGCAGTGTGAAGAGGATGTAAACGGTTTGGGACAGGTGAGAGCCGTAAACCGTGTGGTCCTCCCCCCGGACGAACGAGTTCGGCTCGACGGCAAGTTCTTTCGCCTGGGCGACCGGAAGTTCTGGGTAAAGGGGGTCACCTACGGACCCTTCGAGGCCCGGACCGACGGCGCCTTCCTCCCGGTCCGGGAGAAGCTCGAGGCTGACCTCCGGCAGATCGCGTCGATGGGCGCGAACACCATCCGCGTCTACCACGTCCCGCCGCGCGAGCTCCTGGACCTCGCGCACGCCTCGGGGATCAAGGTCTTCGTCGACGTCCCCTGGTCCAAGCACCGTTGCTTCCTGGAGAGCGCGGAGGACATGGAGAGCGGCCGGAAGGCGGTCCGCGAGGCGGCCCGCGCCTGCAAGGGACACCCGGCTCTCCTCGCGCTC
>CAZNSS010000669.1:0-2607 GCA_964575465.1 uncultured Holophagales bacterium
ACGAGGCGTCGCGGGACGGGCGCGTCAAGCGCGGCGACCTGATCCTCTTCACCGCGTTCGGCGCCGGCCTGACGTGGGGCGCGGCCCTCGTGAGGTGGTAGCCGTGGCCGGACTCGCGTTTCTCTTCCCCGGGCAGGGCTCCCAGTACGCCGGGATGGGGCGCGACCTCGTCGCGGCCTTCCCCGAGGCGCGCGCCGTCTACGACCGCGCCGACGCCGCCCTCGCCCCGTTCCACCTCTCGATCTCGCGCGTCTCCTTCGACGGGACCGAGGAGGAGCTGAAGCGGACGGCGGTGACGCAGCCCGCGATCCTCGTCCACTCCGTCGCCGTCTTCGAGGTCCTGAAGGCGAACGGGCTCGCGCCGACGCTCCTCGCCGGGCACTCGCTCGGCGAGTGGTCGGCCCTCGTGGCGGCGGGCGCGCTGACGCTCGAGGACGCCGTCGTCCTCGTCCACCGTCGAGGCACGTTCATGCAGGAGGCGGTCCCGGCAGGGCAGGGCGCGATGGGCGCCGTCATCGGCCTGGACGGGCCGACCGTCGCCGCGGCCTGCGCGGAGGTCGCCGCGGCCACCGGCGAGGCCGTCTCGGCGGCGAACTTCAACTCCCCCGAGCAGACCGTCATCGCCGGGACGGCGAACGCCGTCGCGAAGGCGTCGGAGCTCCTGAAGCAGAAGGGGGCGAAGAGGGTCCTCCCGCTCCCCGTCTCCGCGCCGTTCCACTGTGCCCTGATGCAGCCGGCCGAGGAGATGCTCTCGCCCTTCCTCGACGCCGGCTCGATCGCCGACTTCGACGTCCCCGTCGTCACGAACGTCGACGTCCTGGCGAACCTCTCGGGGGCCGGGGCGCGCGAGGCCCTCCGGCGGCAGGTCTGCTCGCCGGTCCGGTGGGTCGAGACCGTCGAGCGCCTTTCCCGCGACACCGGGGGCGGGGTCGAGGTCGGCCCCGGTACGGTCCTCGCGGGTCTCGCCAGGCGCATCGCGAAGGAGTGGCCCGTCCGGACGACGTCCGACGCCGAGGGCGTCGCGAGGCTCCTCGCCGGATGACCGCGAAGACGACGACGAACGCCACGCGCGTCCTCGACGCGCGGAAGGCCGCCTACTCCCTCCGGACCTTCGCCGCGGCCGACTTCACCGCGGAGGAAGCCGCGGAGAAGCTCGGCGTCGCGCCGGAAGAGGTCTGGAAGACGCTCGTGGCGAAGGGAGACCGGACCGGGCCCCTCGCGGCCGTGATCCCGACCGGGACTCGGCTCTCGCTGAAGAAGCTCGCCCGCGTCTCCGGGAACCGGACCGTCGCGATGGTCTCCCCGGAGGAGATGGAGAAGCTCACGGGCTACGTGAAGGGGGGCTGCTCGCCCTTCGGGATGCGCAGGCCGATGCCGCTCTTCGCCCACGAGGCCGCCGCGGCGCTGCCGCGCCTCCTCTGCTCGGCCGGGCAGCGGGGCGTGCAGGTCGAGATGGCCGGCGCCGCGTTCCTCGCCGCCGCGGGCGCCACCCCCGCCGACCTCGTCGAAGACTGAACCGGGAGGGATTCGATGCCGCACGTCATCACGCTCGAGGGAAAGACCGCGCTCGTCACCGGCGGGTCGCAGGGGATCGGCGAGACCGTCGCCCGGCGCCTCGCCGCGTCCGGTGCGACGGTCCTCGTCGGCGCGCGGAGCGAGGAGAAGGCGGCCGCCGTCGCCCGCTCCATCGCGGAGTCCGGCGGGAGCGCGGAGGCCGTGCGCCTCGACGTGGCCGATCCGGCGTCCGTGTCGGCGGTCTTCAAGGGGATCGCCGAGCGGCACGGGAAGCTCGACGTCCTCGTCAACAACGCCGGGATCACCGACGACGGCCTCCTCCTCCGGATGTCGAAGGAGGGCTGGGACCGGGTCATCGCGACCGACCTGACCGGCGTCTTCCTCGTCACGCAGGAAGCCGTGAAGCTGATGATGAAGAAGCGGGTCGCCGGGCGGATCGTCACCGTGGGCTCGGTCGTCGGGCTGATGGGCAACCCGGGTCAGGCGAACTACGCGGCCGCCAAGGCCGGGGTCGTCGGCTTCACGATGTCCCTCGCCCGCGAGATCGGGTCCCGGGGGATCACCGTCAACGTCGTGGCGCCGGGGTACATCGAGACCGCCATGACCGCCGCGCTGTCCGACGAGCAGCGGAAGGCCCTGGCCGGGAAGATCGTCCTCGGGCGCCTCGGGACCGGGGAGGACGTCGCGGGCGCCGTCCTCTTCCTCGCCTCCGATCTCGCCTCGTACGTCACCGGAACGGTCCTGAACGTCAGCGGCGGGCTGCTCATCCCCTGAGGGGTGAGATGCTTGCGCGCGCTTGAATTCAACGGGAAAGCCGGGGAGAATTCGTCGGCTTCCGCCAACCAGAGGGAGGAATTGAATGTCGAACTCGATTGAGGAAAAGGTCAAGAGCATCATCGTCGAACAGCTCGGGGTCCAGGCCGAAGAGGTCAAGCCCGAGGCGAGCTTCGTCGACGACCTCGGCGCCGACTCGCTCGACACCGTGGAGCTCGTGATGGCCTTCGAGGAAGCCTTCGGCATCGAGATCCCGGACGAGGACGCCGAGAAGATCCAGAAGGTCAAGGACGCCGTCACCTACATCGAGTCGCACGC
>CAZNSS010000670.1:0-2583 GCA_964575465.1 uncultured Holophagales bacterium
TGGCTCGACGCTCCGGAACAACCCGCTCCTCGTGGAGATCCTCGGAAACGTGACGGCCCTCGTCGGAGCGCAGGCCTCGTTCCTCCCCCTCGGCGAGTACACGGGCGCCCTCGGCGCCCTCGCCCGCGTCCGTCCCGGCGGCTGACGGTCGCGCCCCGCGGTGCGAGACTCCGCGGATGGACTCGACGACTTCTCCCGTCTCCCCGCTCCTCGACCTCGAAGGCCGCGTCGTGCTCGTCACCGGCGCCTCGCGCGGCATCGGCGCCGCCACCGCGCGCCTCCTCGGGAGCTGCAACGCCCGCGTGGCCGTCCACTACGGGAGGAGCCGGGCCGAGGCCGAGCTGGTCGCCGACGCCATCACCCGTGCCGGGGGCCCCCTGCCGGCCGTCTTCCAGGCCGAGCTCGGCAGCGACGACGACCGTCGCCGTCTCCACCGAGAGGTCGTCGCGACGCTCGGCGACCCGCTCCTCCTCGTCCACAACGCCGGGATCTACGCGAGGAACCCCTTCGAGGAGACCGACGACACGGCCTTTCTCTCCCGCTGGAGGAAGACCCAGGCGGTGAACCTCGATTCGGCCGCGCACCTCACCCTCCTCGCCCTCCCGGCGATGCGCGCCGCCCGCTTCGGGCGGATCGTGATGGTCGCCTCGCGCGCCGCCTTCCGCGCCGAGACGGACGCGGCGGACTACGCCGTCTCGAAGGCCGGCATGGTCAGCCTCGCCCGCTGCCTGGCGCGCAACGAGGGCCCCCGCGGCATCACCGCGAACTCGGTCTGCCCCGGATGGGTCGACACGGAGATGGCCCGTCCCGACTTCGACGCCCGCAGGTCCGAGATCGAGGGGGAAATCCCGCTCGGGCGGATCGCAACGCCCGAGGACTGCGCGCGGGCGATTCTCTTCTACCTCTCCCCGCTCGCCCCCTACGCGAACGGGACGGCGCTCGGCCTCAACGGGGGCTCCTTCCTCCACTGACGTCCCGCCTCGCTCCCCCGTTCGGCTTCCCCGCCGGAGGGCGCCCGCGCCGGCGGGGAAATTCCGGCGTGCGTAATGGTCCGCGAAGGAGGAGAATTCCAAGGTGATCCGGCGACGCGGACTCTCTGCCGTTCTCGCGGGCCTCGTGGGCGCCGGCGCGGCGTTCGCCCAGCCTCTCGTCGAGATGCGCCCCGCGCTCCCTCAGCGCTTCCAGCTCTTCCCCGCCCCGCCCGCCGCCGACGTCGCGGCGCCCCTCGCCGACCTGCGCGAGACGAGGATCGAGAACCTCGTGAGGCTCCCCGGAGATCCCGATTCGCTCTTCACGCTCGGCGGCCCCGCCCCTTCCGGCCACCCGGCGGTCCGCCTCGCCGTCGAGGTGAACGAGGTCCTGCCGAAGGCCCTCGCTCCCGACGCGAAGGTCGACTCGAACGACTCGCGCGGCCGCGCCGGCGGCGACTGGAAGCCGCTCGACGCCATGGGCCGGCCCTACCAGCTCCGCTTCGGCGCCCGCCTCATCTGGTAGCCGCGGGGACCCGGAACGCGAGACGCCCCGGGGGTCTCCCGGGGCGCGTCCAGAGGCTCGGGTTTCCGTGGATTCGTCGCCGCTACGCGGCCGGTTTCGCGGGCGCGGGAGCCGGGGGCTTCGGCGGAGGAGGCGGCAGTCGGTTGATCGCCGCGTTCCGCGCGAGCGTCATCGGAAGGAGGGCGAGGCCCGAGGGCTCGAACTGCCCCGCCTTCCTCGCCGGGCTCGCGCCGTAGTACGGCCGGTAGCCGTAGCCCGGGCCGCCGGGCGCCGTGTCCGACGGCGTCTCGGTCAGCTCCGGGATCCCGCGGATCGCCTCCGCCCGCGAGAAGTAGGACATCTCGTAGTCCTTCGTCATCCAGATCGCGTCCTTCGGGCAGGCGTCGACGCAGAAGCCGCACATCACGCAGCGGAGGAGGTCGATCTCGAAGACGGTCGGGTACTTCTCGTAGGCCAGGTTCGGGTGCTCGCCCGCCACGATCTCGATGCAGTCGGCCGGGCAGGCCGTGGCGCACATGTAGCAGGCGACGCACTTGAGCGTGCCGTCCTCGCGGGTCTTCAGGATGTGCCGGCCGCGGTAGCGGTCGGAGTAGTCGCGGCGCTCCTCCGGGTACTCGATAGTGGGGCGCGCCTTCCGCGAGAGGACGTTCGAGACGAGCTTGCGGAGCGTCAGGGCCATCCCTCCGAGGAGCGGCAGGTAGAGCCGCTCGGCGAGGGTGCTCTCCGGGGCCTTTATCGTGACGACCTTTCCGGGCATGTCGTCTCCCTTTCCTACCGGTCCAGCTCGCCGGCGATGATGTTGAACGTCCCGAGCGTCGCGACGACGTCGGAGACCATCCCGCCGACGACGACCTTCTCGAAGGCCGCGAAGAGCGGGAAGCACGGGGGGCGGACCTTCACGCGGTAGGGGCGCCCGGTGCCGTCGGAGACGATCGAGTAGCCGAGCTCGCCGTTCGCCCCCTCGGTGTACGAGTAGATCTCCCCCGCCGGGACCTGGATCCCCTCGAAGACGTTCTTGAAGTGGAAGATGAGCCCTTCCATCTCGTTGTAGACCATCTCCTTCGGCGGGAGGACGACGCGGTAGTCGTC
>CAZNSS010000671.1:0-2579 GCA_964575465.1 uncultured Holophagales bacterium
ATGAGGAATGACGAAAGGAGAGTAAGCGTCACGCGCGGTGCCGTTGGAACATGGTAGCAGAAGTGTGAGAAGGCTCTGATCTCTCATGCTTATGCAAGAGAGAGCGATGGTATTGAAGAGGGATGTTTGTGGACGTGTGCGCACGCCATCAGGGCAGCGCGAGGCATTGGTTGAGGAGTTTGAGCGCAGCGGACTGCCGGGCACGCAGTTCGCAAAGCTGGTGGGCATCAAGTATTCCACGTTGATGGCCTGGGTGGAGCGAAAGCGAAAGGTGCGTCCAAACAGGGCAAGGCAGCCCGAGAGGCCAGTGTTTGCCGAGGCGGTGGTCGCCCCGGCGGATGTGCCGAGTGTGAATGCCGGCGCTCTGGTGCTGCGTCTGCCGGGCGGTGCTACGGTGGAGATCAAAGATCGTGGACAGGTGGACCTCGTCGCTGATCTGCTCAAAGCCCTCGCCTGATCTTCGCCATGCTGAGCTTCACCGGCAGTTTGAAGGTGTTCGTGGCGCTCGATCCCATCGACATGCGCAAAGGCTTTGAAGGATTGCACGCGGCGGTGAGCGAGAAGCTCAAGGCCGATGTGCGCAGCGGGGCGCTCTTTGCCTTCACCAACAAGAAGCGCACGCGCTTGAAGGTGCTCTACTGGGACAAGACAGGGCTGTGGCTGATGACCAAGCGGTTGGAAAAAGGCACGTTCTGCTGGCCGCGCAGTGTGGAGCCGCAGGCCACGCGCATCAGTCTTGCGCCGGAGGCTTTTGCGCTGCTCACCGACGGCATCGACATGCATGAGGCGACCCTGCGGCCGTGGTATCAACGCGATTAAAAAAACTGCGTCCCAAGAGCAGCGCGGCGCAAAGTTGGTACGCCATCTGCTTGTCCAGCTCTGCAACATGATGACGCCGCTGGAAGCCCGACTCACCGAAGAGAACGAGGCGTTGCGTGCGCGGGACAAAGCTCAGCAGATCGAGATCAAGCTGCTGCGCGAAAAGATCGACCTGCTGGTGCGGCGCGTTTTCGGCGCGAGAAGCGAACAGCTCGACGAGGCGCAGCTCATGCTCCTGCTGCAAGGTGACGATGATGCGGCAAAAAAAGGCGCAGCCTCCAGCGCAGACCCCTGCGTCCTGGAGGCTGAGATCGAAAGGCGGAGCAAGGACGACAAGCCGGTCAGGATGCGCAGAGAACGCGAAGCACGAGTGCCCGAGCATCTGCCTGCCGTCGATGAAGTGATCGAACCGGACGAAGTCGCCGCCGCGCCCTCAGACTGGCGGCACATCGGTGAGGAGATCACCGTGCAGCTCGACTACCAGCCTGCACGGTTCTTCCGCCGCCGCATCATCCGAAAAAAATACGTGAAGCGCGACGAACCTCACAAGGCTCCGGTCATCGCCGCGCTCAACACGCTGCAGGAGCGCAGCATCGCCGCGCCCGGGCTGCTGGCGCAAATCATTGTGGCAAAGTATTGCGATCATCTGCCGCTCTACCGGCAGGAGCAGATCTACGCCACGCGCCACGACATCGCCATTCCACGACAAAGCAGCGCCCGCTGGCTCGGCCTTGCCGCCGACTGGTTGAGACCCATCTACGAGCACATCCACACCGGGGTCATGGCCGGAGGATATGTGCAGATCGACGAGACGCCGATTGAGTATCTGAGCCCCGGCAACGGCACAACCAAGCAAGGTTACTTGTGGGCGTGCAAGCGCCCCGGAGCAGACGTGTCCTTCGTGTGGCAGACCAGTCGCGCCGCAAGGTGTCTCGATCACATCATCCCCGCTGACTTCCAAGGCACCGTGCAATGCGACGGCTACAGCGCCTATCCATCCTTTGCCAACCGCAGCGACGGCCGCATCACCCTGGCCGCGTGCTGGGCACACGCCCGGCGCAAGTTCATTGAGGCCGCCGAAAGCACGCCACAACATGCCGGATGGATCCTGCTGCAGATCCAGCATCTCTACCGCATCGAAAAGCACCTGCGTCAGACACAAGCCGGACCACGCCAGCGTCAGGTCATTCGATCAAGCCAGAGCCGCCTGATCATCGAGCGCATCCATCGCGCCCTCACGCGACTCAAACTCAGCCGCCGTCATCTGCCGCAAAGCACCATGGGCAAAGCCATCGACTACACCCTCACCCTCTGGCCCCTGTTGCTGGTCTATCTTGAAGACGGCCGCATCCAGATCGACAACAACGAAGTGGAGAACGCCATCCGCCCCACCGCCGTGGGCAAGAAGAACTGGCTGTTCATCGGCGAAGCCGAAGCCGGCGAGCGCAGCGCCATCTTCTTCACCCTCATCGAAGCCTGCCGCAGTCGCGGCATCGACCCGCAGACCTACCTGCGCGATGTCCTCACCCGCCTGCCGACACTGACCAACCACCAGATCAAGGACGTGACTCCCGAAGCCTGGGCTGGCACCAGATCCTCCCCTTCTCAGCGCCAAGCAGCGTGACGCTCAAAGTCATCCGGCAACGACTTTTGCATGGTCGTTCCCGTGTCGCTTACAGATGGCTCTTCAGAGCCGCAAAAAGATCGGCCTTTCCGCGTTTCACCCAGACTGCCTCCACTTCACCGAAGGCCGCCTCCAG
>CAZNSS010000672.1:0-2576 GCA_964575465.1 uncultured Holophagales bacterium
GACGCCCTCGACTCGATGGTCCCGATGGCGTTCGGGAACCTGGCCATGGACCTGATCCTCAAGGGGACCTACGGCCGCCTCGTGAACGTCCGCAACGGTCGCTACGACAACGTCCCCGTCGACGTCGTCACGAGCCGGAAGAAGACGCTCGACGTGGAGAAGCACTACGTGGCGGACCGCCTCCGCCCGAAGTACGAGAACTTCGAGAACAAGCCCCTGTTCATCATGACGAGCGACTACTGACGGGACGCGGGGCGCGGTTCCGTCGTAACCTCCTGCGGGAGGAAGTGGCGTGATCCGTCTGTACGGCTTCGTCGAGGGGGGGCTCAAGGCCCTCCACCTCGAGACGGGGGGAGAGACGTCCGGACCCGGCTGGGAGTCCGTGACCTGGATCGACCTCCTCGAGCCGGAGCCCGAGGAGAAGGCCTGGGTGGAGCGCACCTGGGGCATCGAGGTCCCGTCGCGCTCCGAGATGCGAGAGCTGGAAGCGAGCTCCCGCTGCTACCAGGAGGCCGACAGCCTCCACCTCCTGACGGCGTTCATCGTCAGCGAGCCGGGGACGGCGCACACCACGGACGTCTGGTTCCACCTCCACAAGGGGCGCCTCTTCACCGTCCGCCCCGAGCGGCTGCCGCCCTTCCGCCTCTTCCGCCTCCGGGCCCAGAGCCAGCCGGAGGAGGTCCGGGAGCCGATCGACGTCCCGCTCGGCGTCATCGAGGCGGAGATCGACGTCCTCTCCGACGTCCTCGAGGCGGCCTACGCCCGCCTCGAGAGGGTCAGCCGCTCGGTCCTGACGGAAGGGGCCCGCGACCTCGAGGACCTCCTCGAGAAGCTCGCCGCCGAGGAGGACCTGCAGGGGAAGACCCGTCTCGTCCTCCTCGACCTGAGGCGGAGCCTGACGTTCCTCCTCCGCTACGTCGTCGGGTCGACGCCGCGCGCCGCCGTCATCAAGGGGGCCCTGCGCGACATCGAGTCGCTCACGAGCCACTCGGGGTTCGTCTTCGAGAAGGTGAAGTTCCTGATGGACGCCACGATGGGCTTCATCAATCTCGAGCAGAACAAGATCATCAAGATCTTCTCCATCGCCGCCGTGGTCTTCCTTCCGCCGACGCTCGTGGCGAGCATCTACGGGATGAACTTCCACGTCCTCCCGGAGCTCCACTGGCCCTTCGGCTATCCCTTCGCCCTCGCCCTCATGCTCCTCTCGGGGATCGCCCCCTACTGGCTCTTCAAGAGGAAGGGGTGGCTCTGACGGCACCGTCTCGCCTCGGCTTCGCGGCCGTGCTCGCCGCGGCGCTCGCCTTCCTCTCCTGCGACGGCGGGAGAGACCCGGTCGGGCCGGGGCAGGTCTGGACCGTGATCTACGCCGTGGAGCTGGCCGGGTCGGGCACGGTCTCGAAGATCGTCCACGACGACGGCTTCGGCGGCACCGTCACGGTCACCGACCCGCGCCCCGGCTGGACCACGACGCTCGTCCTCCCGCCCGGCTCGACGATCGCGCTCCGGGCACAGGCCGGGCTCGCCGAGGGACGGTTCCGCGTCTACGTCGACGCCCGGTCGCCGGTCCTTCCGCCGGTCATCCGGATCCAGGACTGCACCGGGACGGAGACGGCCTGCGACCTCGAGGTCCCGAAGGAGACTCTCCCCTAGCGAGGTCCGGGGAGGGCGCCCGGTCAGCCCTGGCGCTTGAGCTCGTCGACGAGGCGCCGGACCCCGGCGTCGCCGTCGTCGGGAGGGAGCGGGCAGGAGCCGGCCCCGCGGTGACCGCCGCCGCCGAAGAGCGACATGGTGTGCCCGATGTCGCTCCAGCTCGACCTCTCGAAGATGTTGTGCCCGACCGTGGCCATGACGGCCTCCCGGCGCGGGCCCCACTGGAGGCGGACCGAGACCGTCGCCTCGGGGAAGAGCGTGTAGACGAGGAAACGGTTCCCGACCGGGATCTCGGCGAGCCCGCGGAAGTCCGTGACGACGACGTTCGCCTCGACGCGCGAGCAGGCGAGGAGCGCCGCCCGGAACTTCTCGTCCGCCGCCTTCATCCGTTCGACCCTCTCGACGACCTGCGGCGTCCTGAGGACCTCGTCGAGCGGCATCGACCGGAGGGCCATGCCGAGGAAGAGGAAGTAGTCGCGGAAGCCGCCGAGGCCCGTGCGGGAGTCGATCGTGAAGCCGAGGAGGATGACGCGCTGCGGGTTCAGGACGTCCTGCCGGGTCAGGTTCGCCGAGTCGAGGCGGTCGGTCCCCTCGAGGAGCTCGCCGAACCTCTCGAAGACTTTCGGGCCGCGCTTCTCGACGTAGTAGTCGTGGACGAGGCGCGCCGTGGACGGAGCGAGCCCGTAGCGCCCCTGGAAGGCGGCCTCGGGACGGGGGTTCGCGTCGACGAGCTCGTGGTGGTCGAACCAGAGGGCGCATCGCGGGTGGTAGGGGAGGTTCGCGAGGATGTCGTCCTCCCTCACCTCGAACTTCCCGTCGGTCAGCTCCTGCGGGTGGACGAGCTCGATCGCGTCGATCCTCTCGGCCGACGTGATGAAGACGGAGCAGGTGAGGCCGTCGAGGTCTCCGCGCGTGACGAGGCGCAT
>CAZNSS010000673.1:0-2567 GCA_964575465.1 uncultured Holophagales bacterium
CCGACCCGGTATTTCTGATTGTCGTCAGGCGGTATTTCTAATTGACGCCGGACAGCCGGCCCCGGAGGGCGGAGGGGCGCCCCCTCGCGGCGGAGCCGCGAGGGACACAGCGGGACCGCGTCAGGCCAAGCGCGCTTGGCCTGCGAGCGACCCCGATGCGGCGTGGCCCGAAGGCCGCCCTCGGCCGCAGGGACGCGACGCGCCGGGGATTCACGGGGCCGTGACGGCGAGGGGCGGGGGCCCCCGCCGGCGCGACCCGTGAAGAGCGGCAGCTCGACCGCCCCTCCGCCCGGAGCCGAAGGCGGCGCCCTTTCGTGCTCGTCCTCGGCGTTGTCCTCGTGCTCCCGGCTTCGCGTCCTCGGGCTCGTGGCCCTTCGCGATCCCTGTCAGAACGGGACGCTGTCGTCGTCGGGCTCCGCAGGCTTCTGCGGAGGTTTCGCCGCGACGTGCTTCTCGACGATGAAGTGCAGGAACGCTCCCGCGAGATGAACCGCCAGCTCCGCGTACGGCCGCGACACAGCCACGACCGCAGCTCCCTGACCGTGCCCGCCGAGCTTGTTGCGCAGCGTCGGCAGTGCCATCAGCACGGCCTTCGTCATCATCCCGCGGAGCTCCTCGGGAAGGTCGTCGAGAAACCCGGCCGCCTGAAAGCCCGAGAGCAGCTCGCTCGCCGTACCGTCGGTGCGGCCGAGCACGGTCATCAGCACGCTCTCCATGCTCTTGCCGGCCTTCAGGATCGCGTCTTTGTGGTCTCCCGCCTGCAGGTCCCGCCGTGCCTCCCGCAGCTCTTCATGAGCCCCCTGGAACGACCCGGCCCGCAGCTCGTCGCTCGTCATCGCGAGAAGTGACGACAGGAACTCCGAGTCGACCTTGAAGAACGTCCCCTCGGAGAACCGCCACGGGCACTCCTCTTCCTGGAAGATCCCGTTGACCGCCTTCCCGAACTTCTCCTGAGCGGCCCCGTCCAGCAGCATGAAGAACGCCTCGACGGTGTCGAGGACCTCGGACGGATAGGTCTCCATGAAGAACTGCTCGAGATCCTTGGCGCGGCGCGTCTGCCTCGGAGACGCCGACACCACGAGCTCCAGCGCGTCGAGACCGTAGGCACGGAGGAGGGACTTCTCTGTCTCCATCAGGAACGATGTCCAGGAGCGATACCCGCTCTCGGACTCGACGTCCCAGCCCTGGTCGAAGTCGCGCATCCGGAGCCAGAGCCTCTTGCGCAGACGGCTCGAGAACCCCGCGACCCGGAGGGACTTGTCGCGCAGCGCCCGGCGGTAGCGGATCGAGAAGAGAGTCACGACGGCGGCGAGGTGCTCAGCCGGCCTTGCGACGGCCGACGCGCTCGGTCATGGCGTCGATCATCTTGAGGATGGCCTTGCGGTCGTGGACGGGCAGGGTCTCGATGCGCTTCAGACGCCGCCAGAGCCGCAGGCTCTCGGGCTGCTCGGTAGGTACGGCCCTGGGAGGAGCCTTGAGGCCGGCGAGGACGTCGGTCGATACGCCGAGGGCCTGGGCGTAGCGGGCGAGCAGATCGGTCGAGGGCGAGCCGCCCTCGGCCTCGTAGTAGACGGCGGCGCGGCGGGAGATTCCGACGCGCTGGGCGAGGTCGGCCTGGGTGAGGCCCTTGGCCCGGCGAAGGCGCCGGATACGGTCGCCGACGGTCTCGGCGGGCGCGTTGGAGCGCTTGGGGCTCGGCACGAGGGCCAGTGTAGGTGCGGTTTCGGCGAGGAGCATGAGCGCTTGACCAGCAGGTACGTGAATCGTACTCTAACGGCATCCGCCCGTGAACGTCACTTTTCGCGGGCTCCCTCTTGACAGCCTTTTCGAAAGGAGGCCGCCCGCGATGATCCCCGCCGAAGCGATCGCCGAGGTCAAGGCGCAGCACGACGTGGCGGCCTTCATCGAGTCGTGCGGAGTCGTCCTGAAGCGGCACGGAGAGGGGCTCCTGGGGCTCTGCCCGCTCCACGAAGACCGCCGGCCATCCCTCTCCGTCTCTCCGTCGAAGCAGTACTGGTGCTGCCTCGGCGCCTGCTCTTCCGACGGGAAGATCACCGGAGGCGACGTCATCGAATTCGCGCGGCGCTACTGGGGCGTCAGCTTCCGCGAGGCCCTCACCCGCCTCGGCGCCTCGACCTCCGCCGCGATCCCGAGCCCTGTGCGCCCCCTGGCCGCGGTCCGGCCCCTGGCCTCGTACGGGCGCGGCCCGACGGACCTCCTCTCCCGCGTCGCCGGCATCTACCACCAGGCCTTCCTCCTCTCGGAGAAGGCCCGCGACTACGCCGCCGCGCGGGGCCTGACGCGAGCCGACGTCCTCGCAGCGCTGCCGATCGGCTACGCCGACGGCTCGCTCCTGGAGACGGCTCCCGAAGGGAGCGAGACGTGGGAGTCGCTTCGCTCCCTCGGCGTCATCACCGCCGCGGGCCGGGAGCTTCTCGCCGGCTGCCTCGTGGTCCCCCTGCGCGATCTGACGGGCGACGTCGTCAGCCTCTACGGCCGAAGCATCGACCGCGACCAGCACCTCTACCTCCCCGGCCCGCGGCGCGGCCTCGTCAACGCCCCGTGCG
>CAZNSS010000674.1:0-2566 GCA_964575465.1 uncultured Holophagales bacterium
GACGTCGCGCGGCGGCGCGGAGCGCGCCTCTCCCACGTCAAGCCGCACGGCGCCCTCTACAACGCCGCCGCGAAGGACCCCGTCTTCGCGCGGGCGATCGCCACGGGCGTCGCGCGCGTCGCGCCGGACGTCGTCCTCGTCGGCCTCGCCGGCTCGGAGATGCTCGCCGCCTTCGCCGAGGCGGGATTCGCGGTCGCGGGGGAGGCCTTCACGGATCGCGGCTACGAGCCCGACGGCTCGCTCACTCCGCGCGGGCGCCCCGGCGCGCTGAAGGAGTCCGCAGAAGAGGCTGCAGCCCAGGCGCTCTCGATCGCGCTTCGCGGCGAGGCCGTCGCTTCGGACGGCCTGAAGGTCCGGGTCGACGCGCGGACGCTCTGCCTTCACTCGGACACGCCGGGCGCCGCCGCCTTCGCACGCGCCGTCGCGGCGGAGCTGCGGGGGGCGGGGGTCGCGATCCGGGCACTCTGAAGACGAAGCGGCCCCGGCTGAGCCGGGGCCGCGGTGCGCCCCGCGGGGCGCGAGAGGGATCCGGGAAGCTACTTCGCGGGTGCGGGAGCCGCGGCCTCGGCCGGGGCCGCCGCGGGCGGCGGGGACATGCCGAGAAGCGCCATCACCTCGGCGCCCTTCTCCTTGAGGTTGCTCGCCCTGCCGAGGGCCTCGCCGAGGTTCCCGGCAGTGAAGGCGGCGGACGCCTCGTCCCACGCCTTCGTGATGCCGGCGAGGCCTTCCTGGGCCTGGGCCAGCTTCGCCTTGTCCATCCCCTTCGGCAGCTTCTTCGCCTTGCCGAGCTCCTCGATCTTCGCCTGGATCGACGCGACCGTCTGCGGGAGAGAGGCGGCGAGGTCGTTCCACGCCTTCGTCAGCTCTTCCTTCTTCGCCGCGGCGGCGGTGGCGAGGTCCTTGACCTTGTTGCCGAGCTCGGTGGCGGCCGCGAGGGCCTCCTTGTACTCGCCCTTCGTGAACTTGTCCTTGGCGGCGGCGAGGGCGTCCTGGGATTCCTTGAGCTGCGCGGGGACGTACTTGCCGGCGTCGTCGGCGACGGCCTGGATCGCCTGCTCGGCAGCCTTGATGGCCGCATCGGCGGGGGCCTTGTCCGTGGCGCAGGCGCCGAGGCCGGCGACGAGCAGCACGCACGCGACGATGGCGAACGTCTTCTTCATGCGGTATCTCCTTCGAAAGTTCGTTTCCGCGATGCCTCGCGGGTCTACCAGCTTACTCCCGGGCGCGCTCAGCGGGTTTCCGTGACCTTCGCAAGGCCATGCGGGGCGTCGGGATCGAGACCGCGCGCCCGGGCCGCGTGGAAGGCGAGGAGCTGCCCCGGGACGACGGCGACGATCGGCGAGAGGAGCTCCGGGAGGCGCGGGATCGGCAGAGACCCGCGCCCGGCAGGACCGATGAGGAGGACCGGGCTCCCGCGCCGCCTCAGCTCGGTGGCCAGCTCGCCGAGATCGGCCTCGGTCGCCGTCCCGGGCGGGGAGACGACGATCGTGGGGAGCTTCGGGCCGGCGAGAGCGATCGGACCGTGCCGGAAGTCGGCGCCGGAGAGCGCCTCGGCGTCGAGGAGGGCGAGCTCCTTCAGCTTGAGCGCGATCTCGTGGGCCGTCGGATAGTTCAGGCCGCGCGAGAGGACGACGAGGCGCGTTGCGTGCGCCAGCCGCGCGGCGGCTCGCCGGGCGCCGGCCTCGATTCCGAGGGTGTCCGCGACGGCGTCGGGGAGGGCCCCGAGCCCCTCGGAGAAGCGCCGGGAGGACGAGAGCGACGAGGCGAGGAGGGCGACGGCGAGGAGCTGCGCGGTGTACGTCTTCGTCGCCGCGACGCTCTTCTCCTCGCCGGCGTGGAGCGGGATCACCTCGGCAGCCGCGCGGGCGAGCGGGCTGTCGGCGTCGTTCACGATGGCGAGCGTCGGCGAGCCGGCCTTGCGGGCGGTGGCGACCGTCTCGACGACGTCGGGCGAGCGCCCCGACTGCGAGATGCCGATGACGAGGGCGCCCTTCAGCCTCGGGGGGCTGTCGTAGAGCGTGACGAGCGACGGGCCGGCGAGCGCGACCGGGAGCCGGCAGGTCAGCCCGAGCGCGTACTGCGCGTAGCGGGCGGCGTTGTCGGACGTGCCGCGCGCGGCGATCAGGACGAAGCGCAGGTCCTGCCGCGCGAGGGAGCGCGCGATCCGGCGGACGTTCGCTCCCTCGCGGACGAGGAGGCGCGCCAGGGCGTCGGGCTGTTCGCCGATCTCGGCGCGCAGGACGGAACGGCTCATCGCCACACCTCCGGGACTTCGTTCTCGGGGAAGAGCCAGGCCGCCCCGCGGACGCCGGAGGAGTCCCCCCAGCGGGGCGGCACGAGCGGCGTGTCGACGCGGTCGGAGAAGACCCACCGTCCCCAGAGGCGGGGGACCTCGTCGTAGATCGGGGCGAGGTTCGAGAGGCCCCCGCCGAGGACGACTACGTCGGGGTCGAGGACGTCGATGACGGCCGCGAGCGCGCGGGCCATCCGATGGGCGTACCGCTTCACCGTCGCGGCCGCGCCGGCGTCGCCCGCCTTGGCAGCAGCGGCGACCTCGGCCGCGCTC
>CAZNSS010000675.1:0-2563 GCA_964575465.1 uncultured Holophagales bacterium
GTCGATGTAGTCGAAGTCGGCGTTGATGTTCGGGTCCTGCTGGCCGGTCGACTGCTTCTCGTTGCCGTCGTAGTTCCCCTTGAGCGAGGAGTAGACGTAGTTGGCGAGCATGTAGAAGTTGTTCGAGAAGCGGTGGGTCGCCGTCAGCTCGACGCCGCGGTAGTACCGGCGGACGTTCGTCGACTCACAGTCGCCCGTCAGGTTCCCGTCGGGTCCGACGCACGCCGGGTTCTCCGGGTCCTTCAGGTTGCCGAGGTCGCCCATGCTGCCCGGGTTGATGAGGGCGCACGTGGTGAGCGCGCCGGCCGGGATGTAGTCGGCGAGGTAGGGGAGACGCGAGTCCGTCAGGTCGCAGCGATCCTCGACGGCGCGCCCGAGGGCCTTGTAGATCCCCTTGACGCCGAAGGACCAGTTCTTGAAGGCCTCGTACTCGATGCCGCCGACGTACTCGTCCTGGTACATCCCCTTGAGACCCTGCGGCGTGATCTGGCCGCCCTGGATGTACGCGTAGCCGGCCGACGAGTCGACCGGGTCGAAGACGCCCTGGTTGTAGTTGTACGCGAAGACCGTGTACTCGTTGCCGAGCGCGCGGGTCTGGATGTCGGTCGGGATGACGGTGTAGTAGCGGCCGTAGTGGGCGAAGAACTTCGACTTGCCGTTGTTCGTGAAGTCCCACACCACGCCGAGGCGGGGCGACCACTCGTCCGTCAGGCTGATGCGCTCGACGCCGTCGGCGTCCTTCAGGCTCTGGTCGTCGTACCGGACGCCGAGGTTGATCGTCAGGTTCGGGAGGACCTTGAAGGAGTCCTGGAGGAAGAAGCCGAGGTTCTCCGTCTTCGGGGTGTTGACGACGGCCGTCGCGACCTCGTAGCCGGCGCAGTCGTAGATCGAGTGGACGCCGTTCGGGTTGTCCGGGCCCGGGGTGCCGAAGTTCCCCGTGACGACGTTCCCGGCCGCGTCGTACTTGTAGGCGCAGTTCGGGCCGCCGTTGCGGACCTGGGCGTAGTAGCGGTTGGAGACGTACCGGAGGGCGCCGGAGTTGGACAGCGCGTTCGTGACGCGGGCCTTGCCGGAGTAGGCGCCGTAGTAGTTACCGCTGATGTCCTCGTAGTCGAGGCCGCCCTTGATCTCGTGGGCCCCGAGGAACATCGTGATCGCGCCCTTGTAGTTGTCGCGCTTGTAGTCCTCGCGCTGGATGAAGGGGCTCCCCTCGGCATACCAGGTCGAGACGCCGAACTGGGTGTTCCGGGCCGACGTGACGGTCTCGGAGCCGAGCGGGAAGTTGTCGTCGCTCTCCTCGTGGCGGGAGGCCTGCACCTGGGCGAGGAACTTCGTCCCGAAGATGCCGTCCCACTTGGCGGAGAGGTCGGTGCCGCCGAAGTCGTTCGTGCCGAGGTTCGCCTTCGGGTTGCCGACGATCCCCTGGAGGACGCCGTCGAACGAGCCCGGGTCGCCGAACGCCGACACGGCGACGGTGTGCGACTCGCCGAGGCGGAACGTCAGCTTGCCGGAGTAGAGGTTCCGGGTCGTCTTGTTCTCGACCGCGAGGGGGTTGATGACGCCACCGGTCGCGTTGCGAGCGGTGTACATCTCCGTGTCTTCCTTGCGGTTCACGTAGTTGTAGCCCGCCCAGAACCAGATCCGGTCCTTCATCAGGAAGCCGCCGAGGTCGGCGCCGATGTCGTACCGGGTCGGGCCTGCGTAGGGAGCCACGCCGACGGCGTTCTTGTCCGCGGTGTTGCTGTCGCTCGCGGTCAGGCTGTCGCTGTCGTAGTAGCCGAACACGTCGCCGTGGAACTCGTTGCCGCCCGACTTGGTGACGACGTTGATGACGCCGCCGAGGGCGCGCGAGTACTCGGCTTCGTAGCCGCCGGTCTTGACCTCGACCTCCTGGACGAACTCGGAGTTCATCGCCTTGCCCTGGTCGCCGATCTTGACGCCGGTGGTGTTGACGCCGTCGATGATGTACTGGTTCTCCAGGCCCGTGGCGCCGTAGACGGAGATGCCGCCTCCGGTGCTCGTCCCGGTGCCCGCAACCGTCGTCGCGATGGACGTGAAGTTGCGGCCGAGCGGGAGCTTCTGGATCGCGTCGAGGGTCGTGGTGGAGCCGATGACGGTCTTCGTCGTGTCGACGACGGGGGCCTCACCGGTGACGACGACCTCTTCCTTGATCGACACGGAGAGGACGACCGGGATCGTCGACGTGCCGCCGAGGGCGACGCGGACGTTCGTCTTCTCGGCCTTCGTGAAGCCCGAGAGGGCCGCCGAGACCGTGTAGACGCCGGGGGGGATCGCCGGGAACTTGTAGCGACCGGAGGCGTCGGTGACCACGGTACGGGTCCCGAGGAGCGCCGAGGACTTGATCTCGACGGAGACGCCGGGGAGGGGAGCGCCGTTCGAGTCGGCGACCGTGCCTTCGATGGTACCCGTGGTCTGAGCCAGCGCCGGGGCGCCGACGAAAACGAGGGCGACCAGGAGCGCGAGCGCCGGAAGGGCGCCCAGCCAACGATTTCTCATCCTTCCAATCCTCCTGAGAAAAACAAAAGGTATCCGGGAAACGTTA
>CAZNSS010000676.1:0-2555 GCA_964575465.1 uncultured Holophagales bacterium
CGATCGGGCAGGTCGGCGTCGTCCCGGTCACGTCGTTCCAGTACCAGGACGTCGGGATCAAGCTGGACGTCGAGACGCGGGTCCACCACAACAAGGAGGTCTCGCTCAAGCTGACGGTGGAGGTCTCGAACCTGAACGGCTACGTCGACGGCGGGAACGGGCAGAAACAGCCGATCATCAGCACCCGGACGATCACGTCGAACATCCGGCTGAAGGACGGCGAGACGAGCTTCCTCGCGGGACTCGTCGAGACGACGAAGACGATCACGAAGACCGGTATCCCGTTCCTCGCCGACCTGCCCCTGGTCGGCCCCCTCTTCGGGCAGACGAGGACCGAGGGCGACCGGAACGACATCTTCCTGACTCTCACGCCCCACATCACGCGCGCGCCGCAGATCGAGGAGGAGGACCTCATCCCGGTCTGGGTCGGGACGGAGAACAACGTCAGCTTCTCGGGCCTGAACGTGCGCCTCGAATCCCCGCAGGCCCCGGCGACGCCGTTCGACGCGCCGGCCGTCGAGATGCCCGGCTCTCGCCCGGCCGCGCCGACGGGCCCGATCCCGCCGAAGGTCCCGGCGCCCGTCGCCCCGGTCCCGGGGAGCGCTCCGAAGGACCTCTTCCAGAAGACCCCGGCGCCGACCCCCCCGCCCGTCTCGGGCGGGGCCGCGGCGCCGGCCTCCAGCGGGAACGTGGCGTCGGTTCGGGCCGGAAACGCGGCGCAGCTCTCGGCGGCCTTCGTCGAGAACGAGGGACCGCGCCCTCTCGCGCTCGGCCTCGAGCTGGAGAACGCCGAGCTGTCGCAGGGGGAGAGCACCCTCCTGACCCTCACGGCCCCGCCGGAGCTGGCCGACGCCGGAGCGCTCGAGGTGACGCTCGAGTGGGACCCGGCCGTCGCCGAGCTCGTCTCCGTCTCGCCGGGTCCGTGGAGGAGCGGCTCGGCGGCCCTCAACACCCGCCTCGACGCGGACCGCGCCCCGGGGCGCGTGCGGATCGGCCTCGGCACGCCGACCGGCGTCGTCGGCCTTCCGAGCGGCGCGCTCGCTCGCCTCACCTTCCGCGGCCTCGCCCCGGGGAAGACACTCGTGAGGATGTCGGCCGGCGCGGGGCTGGGCAAGAACGGGTCCCTGCGTCCCGCGGCGGACGCGGTGGCCTTCTCGGTGGCTCCCTGAGGCAGGCCCGATGACCCGGTCCCGCGCCCGTGGCTACTCGCTCGTCGAGCTCGTCGTCGTCGTCACGCTGATCCTGATCCTGACGGCGATGATCGTCCCGGTCGCGCGGTTCAACTGGACGCGGATCAAGGAGATGGAGCTGAAGGAGGCCCTCCGGACGATGCGCACCTCGATCGACGAGTACAAGCGCCTCTCCGACCAGGGGCTCATCCCGGTCGAGCTCGACACCGAGGGCTACCCGAAGGAGCTCGAGAAGCTCGTGGAGGGGGTCGAGCTCGTGGGGCAGGTCAAGAAGGTGCGGAAGTTCCTCCGGAAGGTCCCGATCGACCCGATGACGGGGGAGGCGGAGTGGGGCCTCCGGAGCCTCCAGGACGATTCCGACTCGACGAGCTGGGGCCGGCAGAACGTCTACGACGTCTACTCGCTCTCCGACAAGACGGCCCTGGACGGGACGAAGTACAAGGACTGGTGACGATGAGACGACTCCGGGACACGCGTGGCTTCACGCTCATCGGCTCTCCGGGGGGCTGGCTTTCGCGCGCTCCCCGGACCCCCTCCGCGGCGAAGGACCGTGGCTTCACGCTGATCGAGCTCCTCGTCGTCATGGCGATCATCGGGATCCTCGCGTCGATCGGGATCCCGATGCTCCTGAAGACGCCCATCAAGGCCAAGGAAGCCGCCCTGCGCGAGAACCTCTTCACCTTCCGCTCCTGCCTCGACCAGTTCAAGGCCGACAAGGGGCACTACCCCGAGTCGCTCGAGGTCCTCGTCCAGGAGAAGTACATTCGCAAGGTCCCGATCGACCCGTTCACGAAGGCGACGGACACGTGGGAGCTCGTCTTCGAGGAGCCCGATTCGGCCGAGGCGGCGTCCGAGCAGCCGCCGGGCATCATCGACGTGAAGTCGGGGTCGACGGAGACGGCTCTCGACGGGACACCCTACAACACGTGGTGACGCGCCCGCGCCCCCTGCGGGGCGCGGGCGGCTACACGCTCGTCGCCCTCCTCGTCGCGATGACGGTCGCGTCGATCCTGATCGCGTCGGTCCTTCCGCTCGCTTCGGCGCAGGCACAGCGGGAGAGGGAGGCCGAGCTCGTCTTCCGCGGCCTCCAGTACGCGGAGGGGATCCGGGTCTTCCGCCGCCGCTTCGGCCGCTACCCGAACACCCTGAAGGAGCTCGCGGAGGTGAAGCCCCGGAGCGTCCGGAAGCTCTGGAAGGACCCGATGACGAAGGACGGCGAGTGGGGGATCATCTCGATGCAGGGGACGCCCGTGACGCCGGGAGGGACTCCCGCCGGCGGGTCGGGTCTCCGCCCGGCCCCGACGCCGACTCCCCGGCCGACGCCACGGCCCGACCCGGGGCGGACGCCGTTCCCGGGCGAGGCCG
>CAZNSS010000677.1:0-2551 GCA_964575465.1 uncultured Holophagales bacterium
CCCGGACCATGTCGGCGAGGTTGCCGCCCCAGGTCGAGTTGATCCGCGACGAGACCGTGAAGACGTTCTCCGGCTCGTCGAAGATCCGTTCGTTGGAGGCGAACCCGCAGACCTGCATCTTCTTCCCGAAGGAGAAGAGGTCGGGGACGACGCCGAAGTTCTGGAAACCCCACATCTTCCCGGTCAGGCCGATGCCGGTCTGCACCTCGTCGAAGATGAGCAGCATTTCGTTCTCGTCGCAGAGCTGGCGGAGGGCGGCGAGGAACTCGGGCCGGAAGTGGTTGTCGCCCCCCTCCGCCTGGATCGGCTCGATGATGAGCGCGGCGAGGTCGTCCCGGTTGTCGACGAGCGCCTGCCGGACCTGGGCGAGGGCGAGCTCCTCGACCTTCTTCACGCGCTCGACCTCGGTGTCGTCGACGGGGAAGCGGAGCTTCGGGTTGACGATCCGCGGCCACCGGAACTTCGGGAAGTACATCGTCTTCCGCGGGTCGGCGGTGTTCGTCAGCGACAGGGTGTAGCCGGTCCGGCCGTGGAAGGCCTGCTCGAAGTGGATGATCTGGTGCCCCACCTCCCGCCGGTAGCCCTTCCGGAAGTTCTTCCTCACCTTCCAGTCGAAGGCGGTCTTCAGGGCGTTCTCCACGCCGACGGAGCCTCCCTCGACGAAGAAGAGGTGGGCGGCGTGGCTCTCCGGGACGGCGACGCGGGCGAAGGTCTCGACGAACCGCGCCATCTCCTCCGTGTAGATGTCGCTGTTCGCCGGCTTCGTCAGGGCGGCGCGCTGCAGCTCCTCGAGGAAGGCGGGGTCCTTCAGCTTCGGGTGGTTGTAGCCGACCGGGACCGTCGCGAAGTGCGAGAAGAGGTCGAGGACCTCCACCCCGTGGAGGCTGTCGTAGATGACGCTCCCGCGCGACCGGTCGAGGTCCATGACGACGTGGTAGCCGTCCACGAGCATGTGGCGGCCCAGGGCGTCGAGCACGTTGTCAGGGACGATCTCGGTGGTAGCGGTCGGCATGGCTCCTCCGGCGGGCCGCCCCCGGGGCCGAGGACGGGACGGTGATGTTAGCAGGGGCGCGCGGCGCGTCGGGGAGCGGTCAGCTCTTCAGCAGGACGCTCGAGAACGAGGGAGGCCCGGCCTCGCGGCGGGCGCCGACGACGCAGTTCTTCCCGGCCTCCTTGGCCTGGTAGAGCGCGGTGTCGGCCTTCTTCAGGAGCTCGTTCTTCTGCTCGGGCCCGGGGCGTCCCGGCGTGCAGTGCCGCCGGTACGACGCGACCCCGATGGACATCGTGATGACGCCCCTGAGGTTCAGCGCGGGCTCGCCGGGCCCGATCGCCATCGGCAGGAACGTCCACTCCTGGATCGCGCGGCGGATCCGCTCGGCGACCTCGAGCCCCTGGTCGAGGTTGCACTCGAGGAGGATGACCGTGAACTCGTCCCCGCCGTAGCGGCAGGGGAGCGAGGTGGTGGCGGCGAGCTGGCGCTGGAGGACGAACGCGACCTCCCGGAGGATCTGGCTTCCGGCCAGGTGGCCGTGCTCGTCGTTGACCTTCTTCAGGTGGTCGCAGTCGAGGAAGAGGAGGGTGAGGTCCCCCTCGACTCCTCCCGCGAGGCGGTCGATCTCCGTCTGGAGCTTCTTGTGGAAGTAGCGGTCGTTGTAGAGCGCCGTGAGCGAGTCGCGGCGGGCCACCTCGCGGGCGCGCCGCTCGTCGAGGAGGTTCTGGAGGGCGAGGGAGAGGGTGTCGCCGAAGAGGGCCATCAGCCTCTCGTCCCGGGCGTCGAAGCCGTCCGGCTCGAAACGGTTGACGAGGACGAGCGATCCGCAGACGTGGTTCTCGATGACGACGGGGACGCCGAGGACCGTCCGCACGGGCGAGGGGAACGCCTCGTCGGCTTCGCGCGCGAGGGCGTGCGCTCCCTTGATCTCGTTCACCGCGGTCCTCTCGCCCCGCGCGTAGGTGAAGCCGGCGATCCCGTCGACGGGTCGCACCCTGGTCCCCACGGCCACGTCGCGGAAGTCGCCGGCGCTCGCGATGACGGTCAGCTCGTTCCGGGAGCGGTCGTCTTCCTTCGCGACGGGATCGTCCAGGAGGAGGACGGCGGCCTCCGACGGTACGAAGTCCAGCGCCTTCTTCACGAGCGTGACGAGGAACCTCTCGGGGGCGGTGCCGCTCGTCTCGTCGAGGAGGCGGTGGCGCTCCATGAAGCGGGCGAGCTTGCCCGGCGGAAGGGCCCGGGAGGGGACGGTCACGGCTCGATTCTAGGCGCGCTTGGCCCCGCGGACGCGCCCGAGGACGTCCCGGGCCTTCTCGCGGAGGCGCGCGATCTCGTCGCCGTAGTCCCCCAGCTGGGGGGCGAACCGCAGGAACTCGACCTGAGACAGGAGCTGGCGGAGCTCCTCGCGGAGCGCCGGAGGCACGCTCCGGTCGGCCAGCTCGTCGAGGAGGGCGGAGACCGAGGCCGTCTCGGAGGCGCCGGTCTGCCGCGCGAGGTGCTCGCGGACGGCCCGCTCCACGCGGGCGACCGCCCGCTCCTTCGTCTCGCCCGGCTCCGCGG
>CAZNSS010000678.1:0-2547 GCA_964575465.1 uncultured Holophagales bacterium
TACTACGCCCTCGCGCTCCGTATGCCGGGGCACGGCACCGTCCCGGCCGCCCTCACCGAGGCGACGTGGCGCGACTGGGCCGCCGCCTTCCGCGTCGGCGCGCGCCACGTCAGGTCGCGGGCCGGGGCGAAGGCCCCGTTCCACGTCGTCGGCTATTCGAACGGCGGCGCGCTCGCCGTCGACTACGCCCTCGACGTCCTCGACGGCGCGCGGCTGCCGCGACCCGACCGGCTCGTCCTCGTCTCCCCGATGATCGGCGTCACCCCCGCCGCGGCGTTCGTGCGCGCCCTCGGCGTCCTCGGCGTCTTCCCGTACTTTCGGGCCTCCCGCTGGCTCGACGTGTCACCCGAGTACATCCCGTTCAAGTACAACTCGTTCCCGGTGAACGCCGCGGCCCAGACCGCGGCCCTGACCGAGGAGATCCGGGACAAGGTGACGCGATCGGCGAGGAAGGGGACGATCGGCTCCCTCCCGCCGATACTCGCCTTCGTCTCGCTCGTCGACGCGACCGTGACGACCGACGCGACCGTCCGCGACCTCTTCGACCGCCTCGCCCCCAACGGCAGCGAGCTCGTCGTCTTCGACGTGAACCGGGGCGCGAACGTCCGCCCCTTCCTGAAGCGGCGCGACGAGTCGCGGCTCGACACTCTCCTGCCCCGGCACGTCCGGGCCTACCGCCTCTCCGTCGTCGTGAACGCCGGCGACGGGACGAGGGACGTCGCCGAGCGCGACGTCCCGGCGGGGACGGAGACGGCCGTCGTCCGCCCCCTCGGCCTCTCCTGGCCGCGCGAGGTCTACTCGCTCTCGCACGTCGCGCTCCCCTTCCCGCCGGACGATCCGCTCTTCGGGGGAGAGCCCTCCTCCGAGGAGGGGTTCCGCGTCCAACTCGGGACCCTCCAGCCCCGGGGAGAGCGCGCCGTCCTCTCCGTCCCCGTAGACCAGCTCATGCGCCTCACGTGGAACCCGTTCTTCCCCTACCTCGAGGAGCGCGTGAGGGCCCGGGCGGCGCTCCCGGACGCGGACGCCGGGGGCGCCCGAGCGGCGCAGGGCGCGGAGTAGACTCGAACGGGGTCTCCCATGCGCCCGTCCGTGCTGCCCTTTCGCCCGATGGCCGGCGCGCTCCTCGCCGCCTCGATCGTCCTGCTCGCCGCACAGGTCGAGGCCGGCGAGACCGCTTCCGAAACCTTCCCCCGGCTCCTCGCCCGCGTCCCCGTCGGGACGTCCCTCGCCGACCTCCGAGTCCCCGTCCACGCCCACCTGCGCGGCGCCGACGGAATCGAGTACGCCCTCGCGTTCGCGCCGGCCGGGCGGCTCGCCTTCGCCTCCGGCGCGAGGAGCCTCTCGGCCGCGGCGAGCCCGGAGGAATTCGTCGTCGCGACCGAGCGCCGTCGCGGCGCCCGGTCGAGAGCGGGGGCCCTCGCGGAGGTCGTCCTCGACGACGGGCACAACGTCGTGGCCCGCGCGGACGAGGCGCAGGCCGCGGCGCTCTCCGCCGCCGGCTTCGACCTCTTCCGGCTCCCTCCCGATCCCATGGTCGTGACGGCTCCCGCCCGCGCGGCGGAGGCCGCCGCCGTGGAATACGACGCCGGTGTCGCGGCGCTCGTGGCGCAGGTCACCGAGACCGCGCTCTTCGACACCGTCGGCGACCTGAGCGGCGAGCAGGCCGTCACCGTCGGCGGCGTGCCGGTGACGATCGCGACGCGACATACGAGGTCCGGGGCGCCGGTGTTCGAGGCGACCCGGTACGCCTGGGAGCGGCTCGTCTCGTACGGCCTCTCGCCGGCCTACCACGCGTGGACGAAGGGCACGACGACCGGCCGGAACGTCGTCGTCGACCTGCCGGGGACCCTTCGGCCCTCGGAGATCGTTCTCGTCTGCGGGCACCTCGACGACATGCCGGCGGAAGGCCCCGCGCCGGGGGCGGACGACAACGCGAGCGGCTCGGCCGGGGTCCTCCTCGCGGCAAAGGTCCTCTCCGGCCAGCGTTTCCAGCGGACGATCCGGCTCGCCCTCTTCACCGGCGAAGAGCAGGGCCTGTACGGCAGCGCCGCCTACGCCGCACAGCTCACCGCCGAGGGGGCGAACGTCGTCGCCGTCCTGAACCTCGACATGATCGGGTGGGACGGGAGCGGCGCCCCGTCGCTCCGCCTCCACACGCGCATCGCGTCCCACCCGGGATACGCGGCCGACCTCGCCGTCGCCGGGACCTTCCGCGCGGCCGTCACGAACTACGTGGGCGACGCCCTCCTCCCGATCGACGACCCCGACGGGATCACGGCGAGCGACCACTACTCCTTCTGGTACCGGGGATGGCCGGGGATCCTCGCGATCGAGGACGACGTCTCCGACTTCACCCCCCACTACCACACGGAGGGCGACACCCTCTCGACGCTGAACCTTCCCTACTTCACGAGCTTCGTGCAGGCGGCCGTGGCCACCGCGGCCCACCTCGGGATCCCGGCCGCCCAGGGCACCCTCTTCTTCCCCCTCACCCCCTGCCGCATCCTCGACACGCGCGACGCCGGGCGCCCCTCGGGGCTCGGCCCT
>CAZNSS010000679.1:0-2542 GCA_964575465.1 uncultured Holophagales bacterium
GAAGAAGCAGCGGCCGACCTCGAACGGGAGCCACTTCTCCGCCCGCTCGACGCGCGCGAGCCCGTCGACGGGCTCCTTCGCCTCGCGGAAGCGGAACCTCCCGAGGAGCGTCGTCAGGGAGGGCGAGTCGGGATAGGCCGCCCGGATCGCCTCCTCGAACATCTTGTGGAATCCCTCCGCCGACGACGGCGTGGCCCCGGCGCGGACGGCCTCCTTCAGGAGGGTCCAGCGGAGGCGGGCCGCCTCGGGCGAGGTACCGGGTCCCCGGAGGGTCGCGTCGGCGAGGGTGGCGAGGCCCTGGAGGCGCCCCTTCTGGCCCGAGGCGCGCGCGAGGCCGCGAAAGGCGGCGGCCAGCACCTCGCCGTTGGCCTCGGCGTCGAGGAGGGCGTCCTTGACGGCGTTCTCGACGACGTCGAAGCGTTTTTCGGAGAGGAGCGACGAGAGCTCGGGAAGATTCATATCGGGGCGGGAGTGTACCCGCCCCGACGCGAATTCACCGGGACGGGCCTCAGTTGCCCAGAAGTCCCTTCTGGAGATCCTCGGACGGGGGCTTCGGACCGAGCCACAGGGAGAAGAGCACCTCGGCGAAATCCTTCCCCTCGATCGTCGCGACGTCCTTGCCGTCGCGGTTGACGACGGTCCCGGTCCCGGGGACGTACGTGTAGGTCGTCACGGAGCCGTCCTTGACGTCGGCCACCGTGGAGAGGAGCTTGTCGATCCCGGCCTTCTGGGCCGGGGCCTTCTGCGGTGAGTTCGCCGTGAAGCCTTCCTGGAAGGTCTCGACGAGCTTCTCGCGGTCGACGCTCCTCAGGAAGTGCATCTTCAGGGCCTTCGGCGCGTCGGCCGCGAGGATCGCGGCGGCGTTCGCCGACGGCGTCTCGAGGTAGAGGCCACCGACGTAGACCTTGAACACGGCCTTCTTCCGGAGCCCCATTCCGTTCAGCTTCAGGGTCTTCCCGGCCACGCTCAGCGTGTCGGGCATCGTCGCGCCCGCGAGCTCCTTCGCGGCCGCGGGGGCCGCCGAGAGGGCGAGCGCGAAAGCGACGGACAGGGCGAGGGTTCGCCTGTGGACGTTCATCGGGTTTCCTCCTCGAGCGAGGAGGATACTGCGTTAGCGCGCACGGGCGGCAGCGGGAGAGGCGCTTTCCGGCGGTCCTTCCGGGCGACTCTGCCGTTCCGGCGCGGCGGCCCGCCGCCAGCCGGACGGACTCCGCCGTCGCGAGCGTGGGCGTGCCCTCTCCCGAGAACCGGGGACTCCTAAGGCGGGGGGACGTTCCCCGGCGCTTCGGAGGGGCCGGCGGCGGAGACCAACGAAGCGAAGTCCGGCGGCCACTCGGAGACGGGTCGGCCCAGCGCGGCCCGGATCGCCGGGGTGCCGAGACCGGCGGCCCGCTCGAGGTACGCCTTCGCCGCACGCTCCTCGCCGACGTCCCGGGCTGCGAGCGCCAGGACCGCGAAGACCGGTGGCGAGCCGCGAAGCTCCCTCGGGAGCGAGTCGAGGAACGCCCTCAGGGTCTCGTGCCTCCCGAGGAGCCGGTAGCTTTCGGCGAGGAGGGCCGCCGAGTCGCGTCGCGGTCCCAGCTCGAAGAGGAGCGCCGCGAGGCGGAGCGCCCTCTCGAGCTTTCGCTGCTGCTGCGCGCGGAGAACCTGGTCCGCCAGCGCCCTGGTGTAGACGTCTCCGCAGGCCGGATCCTCCCCTCGCGAGAGGAGGGACCGGCCGAGGAAGCCGATCGAGAGCGGCGGCGCCACGGCGGCCGCGACCGGGGCGGGATAGGGAGACAGCGCGGGCCTGAGGTCCGGCCGCCGGCCGAGCCACGGCGGCGCGTCGAGGCGGCGGGCGCGTTCCACGTCGTCCGGGGCGGCGCGGACTCCGATCATCCAGAGCTGCGTCACGAAGTCCGACGCGAGGGGCTCCTCGTGGATCAGGAGCGACCCTGTGATCCCGACCTTCCCTTCTCCGAGCGGGACCGGGATCGCCGGGTATCGCCGCGCGACCTCCGGGGTCACCGCGACGAGCGCGAGCCTTCCGGTGACGAGGAAGGCGGGTACCGTGCTGAGGACGAGCCCCAGGGCGTTCAGCCCGATCGAAACCCCCACGATGAGGCGCGTCCGGCTCGCGCTCCATCGTTCGATCGCGGTCGCGGCGAGCGCGGCGGCACCCGGGATCCCGGGCACGAGCAGGCGGGGTCCCCAGCCCGCGATCCCGCTCCAGGCCCACCAGGAGGAGGCGATGGCGAGGAGGGCGCCGAGCGGGAGAAGGGCCGCCGCCACCTCGAGCCTGCGGGCCGCGGCCTCACCTGCCGGCGTCCCGGCGCCTCCCTCCCGGAGGCGGCGGGACGCCTCGACCAGCGACACGACGAGAGCGGGGAAGAAGAGGAAAAGCCCCTTGACCGGACCGACGAGGAGCTGGAACGCCCCGAGGAAGAACGGGTAGGTGAAACCCTCCCGCGAGTACCCGCCGAACAGCACCCCGAACCTCGAGATCTCGAGCGACGCCCAGACGACGAGCAGCGGCGCCGCGCCGGCGGCCGCGGCCCCGAGG
>CAZNSS010000680.1:0-2533 GCA_964575465.1 uncultured Holophagales bacterium
GAAAACGAAGGGGGAGTGATGCCGACCGCTGCCGGGCTTCAGGCGCTGCATGATGAACTGCGCGAGCTTGGCGCGGTGTTCGTGCAGGCGCTCAACATCGGGGATCAGGAGCTAGGACTATGGGCGGTGGGCGCTTTGGCGAGCGCCGCCCGCGCGTTTCGGCGGAGCCCTTCGGGCGTGGCGCGCCTCACGGCGGAGCGCCCGAAGAGCCCGGCGAAACCGGCGTCGTCGAGCGCGGCGACCTCGACCGGGTCGAGGCCGGCGGCGGGGTCCGGTACGGTCTCGGTCCAGCGCGGGCCGGAATTCCACGGGCAGACGTCCTGGCAGTCGTCGCAGCCGAAAAGCCGGCCCTCGAGCCACGACTGCTCCTCCGCCGTGAAGGGAGTCCTCTTCTCGATCGTCAGGTAGGAGAGGCAGCGCCGGGCGTCGACGACCCGCGGCGCGAGGATCGCGGAGGTGGGGCAGCCGTCGAGGCAGGCCGTGCAGCCGCCGCATCGCTCCCAGGTGGCATCGACGGCGGTGGCCGTCGGGGCGAGGGCGAGGTCGGTCAGGACCTCGCCGAGGACGACGTGCGAGCCGACTCCGGGGACGATGAGCATCCCGTTCTTCCCGACGAAGCCGAGGCCGGCGCGCACGGCCCACTCCCTCTCGAGGACGGGCGCCGTGTCGACGCAGACCCGGAAGTGGGCCCCGGCCGGGGCGGTCCTCCGGAGGACGGCGACGACCCCCTTCAGCTCCCGCCGGACGGCGTCGTGATAGTCCTCGCCGCGGGCGTAGCGCGCGACGTTTCCCGGGCCGCCCGGGGGCACCTCGCGGGCGACGCAGAGCGCGGCCTTCGCGAAGGGGAGGATCGAGTCGAGGCTCCGGCGCGCCTCGGCGTCCCTCTCGAGGAAGGCCATCTCGCCGTGCAGGCCGCGGTCGAGGAAACCCCGGAAGCCCGGCCACCCCTCCGCTTCGCCCCCGGAGACGACGCCCGCCGCGACGAAGCCGTGGTCCAGCGCCGCGCGCACCGCACGGCGCGAAAGCGCGACCGGGTCGTCCGGCGGGGGAGACGGCGGGAAGCGGGGTCCCGTCCTGCGGGAGCGGAAACCGGGCATCGGCGGCGAGTCTAGCAACGGCCCGACTATGATTTCCGCCGGTCCGGGAACGAGGAGCTTCCATGCCCGACAACACCGCCTCGCGCATCTACCCGATCGCCGCCTTCTCGATCGCCGCGATCGGGATCGGCTCGCTCGCGCTCCGGATCCTCGCCCCGTTCGGCACGGCCATCGCCTGGGCCATCGTCCTCGCCGTCGGTTTCGCGGGGCCATGGGGCTTCCTGGAGCGAAAGATGCCCGGGCGGCGGGGCCTCGCGGCCGTCCTCCTGACGCTCGGCGTCGGCCTCCTCGTACTCCTCCCCGCGGGCTCCCTGGTGGCCGTCCTCGCGAACGAGGCGGTCGGGGTGGTCGAGCGTGCCACGGCGGCGCTCGAGCTCCGGCACGTCTCCGGCCCCGAGGACGTCGTCCGGATCCCCGCGGTGAAGAGCGCCCTCGCCCTGATGCAGGCGAGGGCCGGCCTCACGGACGCGGAGCTGACCGCGAAGGGGAGGGAGATCGCCGCGGGACTATCCGGCCTGCTCGCCCGTTTCTCCGGGGGCGTCGTGCGGGGTCTCTTCGACGGGGTCCTGACGTTCCTGGCGACGCTCTTCGTCCTCTTCTTCCTCCTCCGCGACGGGAGGGAGGTGGTCCGGGCGATCCTCGACCTCGTCCCGCTCGACGAGGAGAGCCGTGTCGCCATCCTCGCGTCGCTCCGCGGCATGCTCCAGTCGATCTTCCGGGGATCGCTCCTGTGCGCGCTGATCCAGGGGACGACGGGAGGCATCGGCTGGGCGATCGCGGGGCTCCCCTCCGCCTTCCTCGCCGGGGCGGCGATGGCCGTCCTCTCGCTCCTCCCGATCGGAGGCACGGCGCTCGTCTGGGGGCCCGGCGCCGTCGCGTGCTGGGTGGGCGGGCGCGACGGGATGGCGATCTTCCTCGTGGTCTGGGGCGTCGTCGTCGTCTCGACGCTCGCCGACAACGTCCTGAAGCCGCTGCTGATCGGAGGCGCGGCGGAGCTGTCGACCCTCGTGGTGTTCCTCGGGGTCTTCGGCGGCCTCGCCGCCTTCGGCCTCCTCGGCCTCTTCATCGGGCCGATGGTCCTCGCCCTGGGGCTGACGCTGCTCCGGATCCTCCGCGAGGCGACGCGGGCCGACCAGCCGTCCGCGGCCCGGGTCGCCTGACGGCGGCCCTCCCTGTCAGGGGACCCAGTCCGCCACGAAGACGTTCGTCTCGTTCGGCTTGCCGTTGTGGCGGTTCGAGCAGAAGGCGAGGCGTCGCCCGTCGGGGGAGAACATCGGGAAGCCGTCGAACGTCGGGTTGTAGGTGATCCGCTCGAGGTCGGTCCCGTCGGCGTTCACGGCCCAGACGTCGAAGTCGCGCCCGCGGGGGTCCGCGAAGTTCGAGACGAAGAGGAGCCTCTCGTGGCTCCCGCGGAAGAAGAACGGGGCGAAGCTCGC
>CAZNSS010000681.1:0-2532 GCA_964575465.1 uncultured Holophagales bacterium
ACCGTGTGGGCGAAGGCGTCGAGCTCCTCGTTCCGCGCCACGAGCGCGGCGTTCGACGCCGTGAGGGCCGCCTCCATCTCCTTGGCCGCGGTGATGTCCTCGAAGACCGTGGCGAACTCGTCCCGGGCCGGCGAGAAGACGAGGATGCGGAAGTGGCGCCCCATCGGCTCGAAGTGGACTTCGAGGCGCGTCGCCTCTCCGGTCGTCGCGACGCGCCCGAAGACGTCGAGGTAGGGGGGGGCGCCCGCCCCGTAGAGCTCCGAGGCCCGGCGCCCGACGGCGTTCTCCCTCCGGATGCCGGTGTGGGACTCGTAGGCCGGGTTCGTGTCGGTGACGACGTAGTCGACCGGCTCGCCTCTCCCGTCGAAGAGGAGGCGGTGCAGCGCGACGCCCTCGGTCATCGTCTCGAAGAGCGACCGGAACCGCGCTTCGCTCTCGCGCAGGGCCTTCACGGCGGCGAGGCTCTCGGTGACGTCGATCGCGACGTTCGCGAGGCCGAGGGGCTCGCCGTGCTCGCCGCGAACGCCCCTCGAGTAGAAAGCGAGCGTCCGCTCCGCGCCGTCCTTCGTCCGGACCTTCAGCGGGAGACCGTCGGCCGTGGCCCCCTGCATGACGTCCTCCCGGGCCTTCTCCGCCTGCCGGCGGAGCTCCTCGTCGGGGTAGATGACCTCGAGGACGTTCCTGCCCCCGAGGACCTCCTCTCGCGAGTAGCCCGTGATCCGTTCCGCCCCGCGGTTCCAGAAGACGAACCGGTGGTCCCGGTCGAGGGCCGAGAGGAGGACGGCGTTCGTCTCGAGGATCGCCTCGAGGAACCGGTCCCAGGTCGGCGGAGGCTCGGACACGGGTTCCTCAGCGCGAGTCGACGATCCGGCAGGAGGGGAGCTGGATCGCCGAGAGGAACCCTCCCATCCCGGCGCCCGTGTCGAGCCCGACGAGGCTGTCGGTCAGGTAGACGTCGAGCGCGTCCGACGGCGTGTGCACGGACTGCTCCTGGGGCAGCCGCTTGACGGGGGTGTGCCCGAAGACGACCCGCTTCCCCGTGTAGCCCTGGTAGAAGGTCCGGCTCCTCTGCCAGAGGAGCGGCCTCCGGTCCTTCACCTCCGCCGGGTGGAGCCAGCGGTCCCCGTCGAGCGGCAGGCCGGCGTGGACGTAGATGGCGTGCTCGTCCTCGTGGAAGAAGGGGAGAGCCGCCATCCACTCCACGAAATCCTTCGGGAAGAACGACCCCATCGCCATGGCGCGCATCTCGTCGGCGGTCGGGTCGGCATCCCGGTTGGGAACGGGCCCCCCGGTGAACGACCGGTACGTCGTGTAGCAGCCGTTGCCGCGCGGTATGACGAACTCGGGCGCCCCCTCGCGGCACGCCTTCAGCCAGGCGTCTTCGTGGTTCCCGCGGAGGAAGACGACGCGCGCCTTCGTCTCGGCGGGAAGGGCCCGCACCCGTCGGACGACGCCGGCCGGGTCGGGGCCCCGGTCGACGTAGTCGCCCAGGAAGAGGAGCGTGTCCCCCTCGTCCAGCACCGGCAGGCGCGACAGGACCTTCTCGAGGCCCTCGAGGTCTCCGTGCACGTCCCCGATCGCGATCGTCTGCCCGGCCATCGTCCCCCCAGTGGGCGGACGATACCGGAGGACGGCTGCCGCCGCGCGGCAAACCCGCCGAGGGTGCCGCCACCGGCGGGACGGCGGCCTGATAACCTGCCGTTCGGCTCGCCGCACACCCAGGTGGCGACCTTTTCGGAGGCGAAAGATGCGTCCTCGGACCGGGGTTCCCCTCGTCCTCCTCACCCTCTTCCTCGTCGTCCCGTTCCCGGCGCGCGCCGACGACGAAGCGGAGACGGCGGGACGGCTGAAGGCCCTCGAGGCGAAGATCGAGAGCCTCGAGTTCGACCTCGACCAGGTGCGGAAGTCGAACGACGACGTCCTCTTCTGGCTGCGTCTCTCGGACGTCGCCGAGGTCGACAAGGTCTCGATCGTCGGCCCCCCGAACCCGCGCGGCAGAGCTCGATACGGCATCGCGAACGAGCGGCATCCGATGCGCTTCGCCCAGTACGTCTTCGTACCGAAGAAGCTCGACCGCTCGAGGAAGCACCCGGTCGTCGTCCTGCCGCACGGCGGCGTGAACGGCGACTTCGGGACCTACCACGTCCACATCGTGAAGGAGATGCTCGAGAAGGGGTGGGTCGTCCTGGCTCCCGAGTACCGCGGCTCGACCGGCTACGGGAAGGACTTCCAGAACGCGATCGACTACGGCGGCCTCGAGGTGGACGACGTCGTCGCCGGCCTCGACTGGGCCGTCTCCGAGCTGCCGTACGTCGACGGGAGCCGCGCCGCGATCGCGGGCTGGAGCCACGGCGGGCTGATCGCCCTGCTCGCCGTGATGCACCACCCGGAGAAGTGGAAGGCCTGCTACGCCGGGGTGCCGGTGACCGACCTCGTGACGCGGCTCGGATACCACGAGCAGTCGTACGAGGACCTCTTCGCGGCGAAGAACCACATCGGGAAGAAGGTCGTCGAGGACGTCGACGAGTACCG
>CAZNSS010000682.1:0-2528 GCA_964575465.1 uncultured Holophagales bacterium
GGAAGCCACTGCGTGTGGAGCGCGTAGTAATTCACGAGCGTCGCCGGGCCGATCTCTTCGCCGCCCCGCAGGAAGCTGGCGAGAGCCGGCCCCGCCAGCGGAACGTACGCCGCCATGCCGGTGACGATCGTGACGGCCCAGAACGCGAGCTGGTCCCAGGGAAGGAGGTAGCCCGTGAAGGCCGAGGCGGCGATCGCGCCGAGGAGGACGAGGCCGACGACCCAGTTCAGCTCACGGCCGTCGAGAAACCCGCCCGTGAAGAAGACGCGAAGCATGTGGAGCCCGGCGACGAGGACGAGGAGGTTCGCGCTCCAGTGATGAACCGCCCTGACGAACGCCCCGAAGAGCACTTCGCTCTGGAGTCGCTCGATCGAGGCATAGGCGTCGCCCGGCACCGGCGTGTAGCCGAGCATCAGGAGCGAGCCGGTGAGGGCGAGGATCGAGAGCAGGACGAGCGACGCCCCTCCGAGGCCGAACGTGTGCGTGAAGCGGATCGTCGCCTCGGGGACGCGTACGGGGCGGAGGTGGAGGACGAAGGTCCCGATGACGGTTCGTGCCCTCTCGGCATCGGTCGCCGGGGGCGAGAGAAGCCGCGCCAGCCAACCCGGCTTCGCCTCTGACTTCGCTTCCGGCCCTGGCCCCGCACTTCCGCCCTGCCCCACGTCCTCGACGATAGCTCATGTCGGGCGGGCCGGGCTCCCGCGGCTCGCCCAAGGAAGAGTGCTGCACTTGACAGAGGTCCATTGGCCCCGGGGCCCACCAGAGCTCAGGATGCCCCTCGAATCACACGAGAGGAGCTTTCCATGAAGCCCCGACGCAGAACACCAACGCCGAAGCGCCCGGTGGTGACCCCGATTCCCTCGCCAGGGGAAGGGCCCTCCCGTCGCGAGTTCCTGGCTACCACCGCGGTGGCCGGCGCGGCGCTCTTCCTCCCCGGAGCCCAGTCCGCGGCACCGGAAGGGAAAAAGACCTTCACCATCCTGCACACCAACGACATGCACTCGAGCTTCATCGGCATGGGTCCGGCCGCGGACTACACGCCGTTCTCTCTGAACGACGAAGCGACCCGTGGCGGCTGGGCGCGCCTCTCCGCCCTGATCGCCAGCAGGAAGGCAGCGCGCAAAGGACAGGGTCCCGTCCTGGTGCTCGACGCCGGCGACTTCAGCATGGGGACGCCGTTTGGCGCAGCGACCCGGGAGACCGGCGGCGAGCTGCAGCTCATGCATCGGATGGGATACGACGCCACCACCTTCGGCAACCACGAGTTCGACCTCGGACCGGACGGCCTGGGCCAGGCGATCCGCGTCGCCAGGAAGGCTGGCCGGACTCCGGCGGTGCTCGCCTCGAACACGAACGTCGCGGCCGCTGACCCGACGCTGGCCGACCTCCAGCGCCTGACCAGGGAGGGGGCCATCCGCCGTCACCTCGTCATCGAACGGGGCGGGATCCGCTTCGGTCTCTTCGGGGTCCTCGGCGAGTAAGCCCAGTTCTACACGGACGGCGCGGGTGCCGCGACGTTCTCCGACGCCATCGAGACCGCCAGGGAGATGGTGAAGGTCCTTCGCGCGACGGAGAAGGTCGACGTCGTCATCGCTCTCAGCCACGGCGGTGTCCAGAGGGGAAAGGACGGACGCTTCTCGGAAGGCGACGACGTGACACTCGCCGAGGCCGTGCCGGGCATCGACGTGGTCGTCGGCGGCCACAGCCACACCGAGCTGCGCGAGGCGATCCTCGTCAACGGCCGGACGCCCGTCGTCCAGACTGGCAAGGAGGGCCAGAACCTCGGCGAGCTGGTGATCTCTCTGGACGGCGGAAAGCTGACAGTCGAGTCCTGCCGGCTTCACCCCGTCGATGACTCCTCTGCCGGCGACCGGGCCATCGCCAGCGAGATCGAGACGTTCAAGAAGACGGTCACTGGAGCCGTCTTCGCATCCCGCGGCTACGGCATCGACCAGCCGCTCGCGGTAGCGCCACGGGATCTCCCCAACACCTTCACCGACCTCGCTGCCGGCACGCCCCTGGCCAACCTCGTCACCGACGCCTTTCGAAGGGCCACGAAAGCGGACATCGGATTCACGGCCAACGGGATGCTGCGTGCCGGCTTCACCCGAGGCAAATCAGGAGTCCAGACCGTCTACGACGTCTTCGCCGTGGCGCCCCTCGGTTCCGGGATCGTGGATACCACCACGGCCGGCAGCGCTCTCGTAACCGGCTACTTCACCGGCCGCGAGCTGAAGAACATGCTCGAGTTCTTCCTCGTCGACAGCCCGGCCCACCCCGGCGAGTACTTCCCGCGCGCCTCCGGCCTGCGGTTCCGCTACGACCCATCGCGACCGAAGCTCGACGTCGTGACCGCCATCGAGCTGGGAGACCTGGATCGCGGCTACCGCCCGATCGACATCAGCGGGAAGGACGAGCACCTGTACAGCCTCACCTGCCCCCTCTATCTCGGCAAGATCGTCGTCGCCATCCCGAAGTACACCAAGGGCTCCCTCCCTCTCGTGCCCGAGAAGAAGGACGGTCAGCCC
>CAZNSS010000683.1:0-2520 GCA_964575465.1 uncultured Holophagales bacterium
GTACAGGCTGAGCGTCTTCGGGGCGATCGGCTCCCCCTCGGCCGCGAGGAAGAGGTATCCGTGGTCCGGCTCGATGACGAAGTCGGGTCGGGCCTCTCTCACGTACTTCGCGATCCAAGCGCCGGCTCTTTCGCCGACAGGCACGACACGGTCCCTTCGTCCCTTGCCCTGGCGGACGTTGATCGTGCCGCGCTCGGTGTCGACGTCGTGGACCTTCAGGCCCGACAGCTCGGTCCTCCGGATTCCCGTCGAGTAGAAGGTCTCGAGAATCGCCCGATCTCTGAGGCCCTGAGGCTTTCGGATGTCGGGCTGCGCCAGGATCGCCTCGGCTTCGGACGCCGTCAGGACGTGCTTCGGCAGCCGCTTCTCCACCTTCGGCAGCTCGAGCTCTGAGGCGGGATTCGAGAGGAGGTGGTTCTCGCGGGCGAGCCACTTGAAGTACTGCTTGATGAAGCTCAGCCGGTGGTGCTGCGTCGAGAGCGTCAGCGGGCTGCCGTCGGGTTTCTCCATGTAGAAGAGGGTCCGCTGGTAGCGCTCGAGCATCGGCTTAGTGACGTCGCGGGGCTTCATCACGTCCCGCTCCTGACACCAGACGGCGAAGTCCGAGACGGACCACTCGGCCGAGAGGACCGTCCTCGGTGAGTAGCCCCTGACCTTCATGTGCTCGAGATGTGCCGTCAGGAGGACGACGAAGCCGCGCGGGTCGGTCGTGTCGCGGAAGGCGAAGACCCGCTTCCTCCGGGCCGCCGCGCGCCGTCGGGCCGGCGTCGTCACGGCCGTCCTCCTACAGGCTCCCGGCCGCCCTTTTCATCACGAGCCGCGGGTACGACGCGACGGCGGCCGGGCTCCCGAGTGGTGCGGAGAGGGCGTCTGCGGCGACGAGCTCGCCGAAAGCCGCATAGGGAGCGACGTCGGAGCCGTTCCGGCCTGCCGCGAGCGGGCCGCGGTCGGCCCGCGAAAGGGGCGCGAAACCGCCCGCGGGGGTCTCCTCCTCGTCCGCGGAGGGCGCCTCTTCCCCCGCGGAGGTGGCCGTCGTACCCGCGCCGATGAGGCCCGGGAGGAAGGGCCGACCGTCCTTGCCCTCGCCGGCGTAAAGCAACTCGTAGACGAAGCTCTGCCCCCGCCCGCCCCGGTGGACGAGGACGTACTCGAGAGAGACGAGCCGCTGCATGTGCCGCCAGAGCTGGTCGTGACTCCAGCCGGTGAAAGCCCTCACGTCGCGGAGGGTGAAGCGGTGGTCGGCGCGACCGAGGCCCTGCTTCGTGCACGCGGCCGTGACCAGGTCGTCGAGGTGCAGTAGGAGCCGCCGCGTCTGCGGCGGCAGCTCGTCGAGACTCCGGCCGAGGACCTCGCCGGCGAGGCGGTTGGCGAGGGCGATGTCTTCCGGCGTCACCTCGACCCACTCCTTCGTCCGGCCCCGGCGCGTCTCGCTGTGGACGGGCCTCTGGTGCTGGAAGAGGAGGGCGATGGCGTCGATGAGGGCGAGGTACTTGGCGTGATCGCGCCGGGTCCGCGTCTTCTCGTCGAGGAAGGTCAGCTCGTGGGCGTAGGGGTTGATGACGTGGAGGGGCCGCAGGAGCCGCTGCGCGTTCCTCTGCCGCCGCTTCACGTCCTCCCGCTCTTCCTCGGCCCAGAGGGCCGCAAGGCCCCGGCTCTCCCGCTGCCGCTGGTGGATGCGCCGGGTCTGTTCCCGGCTCTCATCCACCGTCAGGACGAGGCAGCGGTTGAGGAGCTCCTCGTCGATCTCGATCGCCGTCGTCGTCAGGAAGATCATCACCGGCCCTTCCACCCGGTACTCCTGCGTGACGAGCCTGCCCGTCTGCGGGTCCTTGCCGGTGGACGCGATCGACAGCTCGCCTTCGGACTGGAGGAGCTTCAGGGCGTAGCCCGCCTTCTCCGCGCCTTCCTCCTCGGCGATGGCGAGGATCTTGTGCCGCAGGCTCTTGCCTTCGCCGAAGTAGAAGAGCGACTGCCCCGTGAGGGCCGAGTACTTCTCGCGCTCCTCCTCCGGGACGAAGCCGAGGACGGCTTCCATGAGAGCCGACTTCCCCGCCGCCGAGCTCGACTGGACGATGACGGCGAGCGGCTTGTCGAGCTTTCTCGAGACGGCTGCGAGGTAGGCCGTGAGCTTGTTGGTGTCCTCGCCGACGAGGCCGCCGGTCTCGAAGTCTTCGAGGATGCGGGTGAGGAGGTTGGGATCCCGGAGGAAGGCGAGAGCCTCGGTCGTCTCCTCTTCGCTCAGGACCACGGCCTTCTCCTTCGGCTCGAGCGTCTTCCTGATGCTCTCCTGCTGAAGCTCCTCTGCTCGGCGCAGGAGCTGACCAAGGTCGCGCTTGATCGTCTCTTCGATCAGGCCCAGCTCGTGAGATGCCTGCTTCTCGAAGGCGGCGCGCTGCCTCGCCGAGTAGAGGTCGAGGGTGTCGACGAAGAAGCCGGAGAGAGGCGACGGCGGCGCGAAGAGGGCTTCGGCCTCCGGGCCTTCGCGGGTGACGAGGACGTTGAGCTTCAGGACACCCCAGG
>CAZNSS010000684.1:0-2520 GCA_964575465.1 uncultured Holophagales bacterium
CTGTTTCCTGATGCGATAATTCACACCCTCTACATCGCAGCTCCATTCAGGGCAGGAACCGGCTGCGCTGACCTCAAATAAGCCAGATAGGCGCACCCTTGCACCATTGGGTTGAATCAGTATCAGTAAGTCCTTAGGATGTCGCTTTGCGCCCTTTTTGGGCTTTGCAGGATTGGGCTGTACTTCAATCAGCTGCCGGTCTGTCTGCCGGATTAAGTGGTTTCCGGTTAGGTGATAAACACCTTCAATGCTTATTTTCGCCATGCATTTAAGTTTATGCATTGCCGCTTCCGGATTCGCCCCCTGATGCGGCTTTGCTGTTTATAGGCTCAAATGTAATGACAGGACTTTTTAATATGGAAAAGTTTGCATAGCTTTTTATAAACAAAATTTGCAGTGCCTGTTCATGACCTGTTTTGAATATGTAGAATGCTCACCTTTGGCTATGGCTTGAAAAAAGCCATGCCTCAGGCTCGCTGCGTTTTCATTCATAGTGTACTGCCAGATGTATCACAGTTTCATCGCAGTTTATTTCACAGCACATCGCTCCAGATATTTTCACCTAATGAATGGTGCACCGGTTTTGTCGCTGGCAATGCATAAGGCAGTAACCACTTCAGCAGCTGCCGCCTCTCAGTGCTGTTCATGTTTGGCAATTCCTCTCTGAGCTGGTCAAGTTCACCCTGCACAATCTCTTTCACTATTTCCCTCAGCTGCGATGTCATAACATTGGGAGTGCCCTTCTGTCTGCCGCCTGTCTTATTGTGTCCTTTTTCGAATGGCATACTACTTCGATACTACTTTAGAATGATTGATTAAACAATTACAAGTGCTGCATTCTCACAGTATTCTATTGATAAAAGCAAGCCCCGCCGATTGGCAGGGCTCATCTGTATAGTACAGCTGCTTATTGCTCGCCGGTTGGACGCCTCCAGAGCCGGTTACCTTTCAGCAGCGGTTCTAAATTAGCCCATTGGAAGCACATTCAATAATATGCCTGAGGTATGCCTGAGGTCGCAGCCCTCTTTCTTTCGCCTGCTCAATTATGCACCTGTGCTGCTGCTTTGTCATTGGTAAGCATATTACCTCAGTCAGTTTCTCAGCGGCAGACTTTTTTGGTCTGCCCATTTTCTTCGCTTTTTTTACCGGCGTCATGTTTGATTGATTTCTGATTAATTCAAAGATTATGCGGCGAATTTTTCAAACAACTCTGAGTATGTCGCTGAAAGGAATGAATCTCGCTGCATGGCTCGCCGCTTCAGTGCTCGCTGATTCAATTCATGTCGCAGCTGTGCTATGATATGGCGCACAGTCCTGTCCTTTTTACCTGCTGCTTTGAGGCGGTCAGCCAGCCCCTCAATACCTCCCACTGCTGCCAGCAGCGCATCAGAGCCATACCAGCGGCAAGTCAAGTTAATGGCTCGCATCGCCTGCCTCTCATGCTCCAGAGCATAGTCAAGCTCATGCCTGATGTCATAGATTGGCAGCGACTGCTGCCCGAACTCAGCAGGGCTGAACTTGAAAAGGTCAGTGCTCAGATACTCCCTTGTCCTTTGCTGTAACTCGTCATAGTCAGCAGTGAGCAGCTGCCGCCATGTATTGATAGAATATAGACTGCCGATTTTATCAGTGCCTTTCCTGCTGGTAACTTGCGCCTCCACTCTCATGTGGTTTGTGCTGTCGCCGCTGCCGCCGGCAAGTTTCTTGCCCCTGTCATAGGCGATAACTGAGGTGAGTCGCCCCCTTTTACCGAATCGCATTGAATCAGGAAACTCCAGCCGGTTGTCAGCCTGCCGCTTCATGGCAAGTGCATTCAATGCCGGTTTATATGAATTGCAAGTATGCTGCATGAAACTGTCCTGAGTGCAGTCGAGCTGCTTGAGCTTCGCCTCCCTGAAATCCGCTGCCATGTACTCCCGAATGTGTTTGAAGATGCCGGCAGTGCGCTTCCTGATTTCATCGCCGGAACCTGCCAGAGGTTTTCCGGCTGAAGGATTGAAGGTAAGCAGCACACCATGCCCCCCTATTTCCATAACATAGTACTCAGCATTCAGCCAGAGCTTTTCCCCCTGTACTATGCCGCCGCTGTCTGGTATCAGTGGCTTTTCTGTTACCTCGCCGGTTGGAAGCACCTTGCCCCTGTTCAGGGTGAAGCCTGCGCTGCTCCAGCTTGTGGTCAGCCTTGCGGCTTCATTGGGCAGCCAGAGGCGCACCTTATCAATCCCGAAATTGACTGCGCTCACCATAGGTTCAGCTGGTTTGTCATGCTGGTTTCACAGGCAGCGGCAAGTTTTTTGCCGGAAAAGGTTAAGACTCTACCCACCTTTTCCGGTTTCTGCTTTTTCGCACCTGCCGGAACTATGACAGCGGTCTGGTCTGGCTGTTTCCTGATGCGATAATTCACACCCTCTACATCGCAGCTCCATTCAGGGCATGAGCCGGCTGTGCTGACCTCAAATAAGCCAGACAGGCGCACCCTCTCGCCATTCTCTTTAATCAGTATCAGTACGTCCTTAGGGA
>CAZNSS010000685.1:0-2513 GCA_964575465.1 uncultured Holophagales bacterium
GCGCCGGGCCGTAGCGGCTGCGGCCGTGGCGGGCCTCGCGCTCGTCCTCGCCGGGACCGGCGCCGGGCTCCTCTCGCGTCGCGAGACGCTCCCCTCCTTCCGGCAGCTCACCTTCCGCCGCGGAACGGTCTGGAACGCGCGGTTCACGCCGGGGGGCGAGGACGTCGTCTACGGCGCCTCCTGGGACGGCGGCGCCGCGCACCTCTACTCCACGCGCGTCGTCGGCGGGCCGTCGAACCCGATCGGCGATCACGCCGCGAGCCTCCTCGCCGTCTCGCCCTCGGGAGAGCTCCTCGTCTCGCTCGACGCACGGCCGTGGCTCGTCTACAGCTCGGTCGGCACCGCCGCCCGGATGCCCCTCGTCGCCGGCGCGCCACGCGCCGTCCTCGAGGGGGTCGCCTCCGGCGACGTGCTCGGCTCCTCCACGGACCTCCTCGCGGTCACGCGCAGGGAAGGCCTGACGCGCCTCGAGGTCGCCGGCCGGCGTGTCCTCTTCGAGACGCCGGGGTGGATCAGCCACGTCCGCGCCTCGGCCGACGGCCTCTCCGTCGCGTTCCTCCACCACCCGGTGATCCCGGACGACGGCGGGGACGTGGTCCTCGTGCCGGCTTCCGGCGGAGAGCCGCGCGTCCTCTCCGGCGGGTGGGTGAGCGTCGTGGGGCTCGCCTTCGGCCCCTCCGGCTCGGAGGTCTGG
This sequence comes from uncultured Holophagales bacterium, assembly GCA_964575465.1. Classification (GTDB taxonomy): domain Bacteria; phylum Acidobacteriota; class Thermoanaerobaculia; order UBA5066; family UBA5066; genus UBA5066. The sequence goes on from CAZNSS010000685.1 coordinate 695, forward strand.
TTCACGGCGACAGGCGATTCCGGCGGAAGGACGCTCCGGGCCGTCTCGCCCGGCGGGCGTCTCCGCGAGGTCTACCGGATGCCGGGGAACATCACGCTGCACGACGTCTCGCGCAGCGGCGCCGTCCTCCTCTCCCACGACACGGTGCGGATCGGCGCGATGGTCGCCCTCGACGGGGCGGAGGAGCGCGACGCCTCGTGGCTCGACGCGACGCTCCTGACGGACCTCTCCCCGGACGGCCGGACGCTCCTCTTCACCGAGTTCGGCGAAGGGGGAGGGGCCCGCTACTCGGCCTCGCTGCGCCCCGCCGACGGCGGCGCCGCGGTGACCCTCGGGAGCGGCTTCGCGACGGCACTCGCCGCCGACGGGAAGCGGGTCCTCGCCCTCGGGCCGAGCGCCACGGTCGGCCTCGGCCTCGTCCCGACGGGAACGGGACCGACGACGCCCGTGGCGATGGAGCCGGTCGTGGCGCCTTCCTGGGCGGAATTCCTCGCCGCCGACGACAGGTACCTCGTGGCCGGGGCGGCGGCGGGCGAAGGGGTCCGGCTCTGGCTCGTCGGCGGGAAGGGCGCCGGGCGCGCCCTGTCGCCGCCCGGGATCGACGCCCGCTTCTCTGCGGGCGTCCCCGCTCCCGACGGGCGGACGGTGGCCGTCGGCACGGACGACGGCGACCTTCTCCTGTGCCCCGTCGACGGGGGCGCGCCGCGGCGCGTGGCCACGTCTCCGTCAGGCCTCGTCCCGATCGCGTGGGTCGACGACGGCCGCCAGCTCCTCGCCTTCACGCGCGACGGACCGGCCGCGGGCGTCGTCCGCGTCGACCCCGAAACGGGGGGCTCCGTTCCGGTCCGGCGACTCGGGCCGACCGACCCGGCCGGCGTGATCGGGGTCCCGACCGTCCGCGTCACGCCGGACGGCCGCCGGTGGGCCTGGTCCTACGCGCGCCTCCTCTCGGAGCTCTACGTCGCGGAGGGGCTGAAGTGAGGTCCCTCATTCCCTCGCCCTACTCACCGATCGGATAGGGCCGCCTCGCCTCGAGAGGGGTGGGCGCCGCTCCCCGACCGCCCCCCCGAGGGGCCGCCCCCCGCGGAAGCCTCCCCGGCCCAGCGAGATGCCCGAGGCGCCGCCCCGAAGCGCCCCGACGGCTCGTGCCTTGCTCCACGAAGGGCGAGGCCCGGGCGCACGCGCCCCCGGGCCGGGAGGACCGACATGAGCGCTTCCGCACCGAGCTCCGCTCCCCCCCCGGCTTCGATCGCCGCGTTCCGCAAGGACAGGTCGGGAGACCTCCTCCAGCGCTGCCGCGACCTCTCCGCGATGCTCGACACGCTCCGCGCCGAGGGGGACTACCCGACGCAGTACCGGCTCGAGCTCCTCTCGCCGCTCGACCACGAGATCGTCGTCCGCGACCCGCTCACGTCGGTGCCGAGGAGGCTCGTCTGCTTCGACTCGAACAGCTACCTCGGCCTCCACCTCCACCCGCGCGTCACGGCCGCGGCCCGCAAGGCGCTCGACGAGGCGGGAGCGGGGACGCCGAGCGCTCCGCTCCTCTCCGGGACGAGCCGCTGGCTCCGCGACCTCGAGGAGGTCGTGGCCGCCTTCCACGGGCGGGAGGCGGCGCTCGTCTTCCCGTCGGGCTACGCCGCGAACATCGGCATCCTCACGGGGCTCCTCCGCCCCGGCGACTTCGCCGTCCGCGACCGATACGTCCACGCGAGCCTCCACGACGGCTGCCGCTTCTCGGGCGTCCGCGGCGGCGTCTACGCGCACCGCGACGCCGCCTCCGCCGCGAGGGCCCTCGCGCGCGACGAGGGGGCGGGGGGGC
>CAZNSS010000686.1:0-2504 GCA_964575465.1 uncultured Holophagales bacterium
GCGGGGGGACTCCCCGCGGGGCTGCCGTTAGAAGCGGAGGCCGACCGAGACGCGGTAGGTCCTCGGCGTCTGGTAGCTCGACGGGGCCGTCGGCTGGCCGAACGTGGGACCGTAGTTCCAGTTCGCGCCGGTGCCGCGGGCGCCCTGCTTCGGCGTGTCGGTGAAGGGGTTGAAGGTGACGTAGTCGGTCGACCGGGTCACCTTCGTCTCGACCGTCGTGTTGACGGCGACGAGGTTCTGCTGGTTCAGGACGTTCGTGACCTGCGGCTCGACGAAGAGCTCGAACTTGCCCGCGATTTTGAAGTTCAGGCTCATGCCGAGGTCGGTCGAGTAGGTGGAGTCGAGCTTGTAGGCGCCGCGGCCGGAGAAGTAGTAGCCGACGGAGGTGGGCGGGTTCAGGTAGCCCGGGTTCGTCACGTAGGGACGAGTGTCGACGGCGGTGGCAAGGTAGGCGCTGTAGGGCTGGCCGGAGTCGTAGGACTGGAGGAGGCTGGCGGACCAGCGGAACCAGTTGAGGTTCAGCGGGATGTCGTAGATCGCCCAGAGGCGGACCTTGTGCCGCCGGTCGTTCGCGAGGTCGCCGACCGGGTAGGCCCAGGAGGTGCTGAAGTACTCGGGGTTGGAGAGGATGCCCGAGGAGGTCGGGCCGCTCGTCGCGGTCTCGCCGTCGATGTTCCCGCGGAGGCGGGACCAGGTCCAGTTCCCCTGGAGGCTGAGTCCGTCGAGCGGGCGGTAGCTCGCGTTGAGGCTGAAGCCCCAGTACTCGCGCGTGAGGTCGTTCGTGTTGACGAGGTAACCCCGGTCCACGGTCTTGGTGACGCCGCCGATACCGCCCGTCGCGGTGCCCGTCGTCGTGTCGAGCTGCGTGGCGTAGAAGTCGGAGGCCGTCCGGTAGACGAGGTCGCCGCGGACGCTCCCCTTCTGCCCGAGCCGCTTCGTGAGGCCGAAGGCGAACTCGTCGGTGTTCGGGGAGGCGAGGCTGCCCCGGATCTGCGGGCTGAGCCCCGGGATGAACGGGTTGCCGCGCGTCGTCCGGTTCGTCCCGCCGTTCGCGTTGAACCAGTTGAAGACGGCCGCGATCGCGTCCGCCGTCGAGGTCAGGTTCGTCGCGTTCGGGTCGGGGTTGATCGCGGGTCCGCGGTAGTCGTAGTCGATCGTGGCGGGCTGGCCGCCGACGGCGGCCGCGTCCGCCTGGTTGTTCGCGATCGCGGCGACGTAGCGGGCGTACGAGGCGTTGACGAGGAGGTCGCCGTTGGCCTTGACGTCCCAGACGACGCCGAGGCGCGGGCTGAACTTGCTGTCGCTGACCGTCTTGACGCCGCTCGCGTCGTGGCCGTCGTTCTTGTCCCAGCGGACGCCGACGTTGAAGGTCAGGTTCCGGTTCAGCGTCCAGGTGTCGTTCGCGAAGACGGACCACGTCTTGAACGAGTTCCCCTGGGAGCCCTCGGCGATCGGAGTCCAGCGGATGAAGGACGTGGGCGTGCCGGTCGCGGCGGTGTCGATCACCGGGTAGACGACGCCGTTCCGGACGATGGTGCCCTTCGTGTAGATCCGGTAGTTGCTCCCCGACTGGTAGTTGTTCGCGAAGCGCTGGTCGTCGTAGAGCTCGCCGCCGAAGACGACGTTGTGCGAGCCGGTGCCCTTCGTCGAGAGGAAGTAGGTCCCCTTCACGAGGGCCTGGTTCGCGTCGCGCTTCTCGTCGTCGCAGACGCCGCAGAACGTGGGCGACCACCACCGGACGTTGTTGGAACGGTCCACCATGAGCGTTCCGTTGATGAGGTCGGTGTACCGGGAGCCCGAGTTGATGAACGTGAACTTCCTCTGCGAGTACTGCGCCTCGACGAAGAAGTTGTCGGTGAGGGTGCCGGAGTAGTTGCCCGAGATCAGCTCCTGGGGCGTCTCCCGGTCGTAGAGGCTCTGCTGGTCGTAGATGCCTGCCGCGTTCGGGTAGCTGTTGTTCATCTGCTTGTCGGAGATGTTCTGGTAGTTCGCGAGGATCGTGTGCTTGCCGCCGAGGGAGAAGGTGAGCTTTCCCTCGTAGCGCTTCTGGTCGCGCCCCTCGCTGTACGAAAAGAGGGCCGGGGACGCGGTGGTCCTGCCGATGTCCGTCTTCGCGAACCGGCCGGCGCCGAAGAACCAGATGGCGTCCTTCAGGATCGGGCCGCCGATCGTCGCCTCGTAGGTCGGGTTGGTCTTGTCGATCTTCACCTCGGGGTTGACGCCCGCGGAGTTCTTGTAGTCCGTCCGCGTCGTCCACTTGTCGTTGGTGAGCGAGGTCCGGAAGGAGCCCGAGAACGTGTTGCCGCCGGACTTCGTGATGACGTTCACGACGCCGCCGGCGAAGCGGCCGTACTCGGCGCTGATGCCCGAGGTGGCGACGGTCTGCTCCTGGATGGCGTCCTCGACGAACAGCGTGAGGGCGGTGTTCCGGACGTTGTCCTGGACCGCCACGCCGTTGACGAGGAAGAGGTTCTCGAACGACATGCCGCCCGAGATGACGGGCT
>CAZNSS010000687.1:0-2499 GCA_964575465.1 uncultured Holophagales bacterium
CGGCCGTCGCGAGGAGGCCGGTCGGGTTCTGGAAATCGGGGATCGTGTAGAGGAACTTCGGCCGTCCGGCGAGCGCCTCGCGGAGCGGCTCCACGGCCGGCCCCTCCGCGTCGAGCGGGACGCCGACGAGGTGCGCGCCGTGGGCCCGGAGGAGGGAGAGGGCCCCCGCGTAGCTCGGGTTCTCCACCGCGACGGCGTCCCCTTCGTCGACGAGGGCGCGCGTGATCAGGTCGAGCCCCTGCTGCGCGCCGTTCACGATGAGGAGGGCGTCGGCGTCGGCCGGGACGCCCCTGCGCTCGAGGCGCGCGGCGAGCGTCTCGCGGAGCGGCCGGTAGCCGAACGGCGAGCCGTAGGCGAGGAGGGCTCCGTCCCGGGCGACGTCGGCGAGGACCTTCGCGAACGCCTCCGCCGGAAACTCCCGCTCGTCGGGGGCGAGGCGCGAGAGGTCGTGCGCCGGGGAAGGAGAGCCGTCCTGCGCGCCCGCCTCGGCGAGGATGCGGCCGAGGAGGGAGGAGGAGATCCGGTCCCACGAGGGGGCGGGGCCAACCATCGGCCCCGCGAGCGACCGGCGCGCGACCCGCGTGCCGCCTCCCTTGTTCGTCTCGATCCACCCGTCGCGCTTGAGGACCTGGAGCGCCTGGTGGACCGTCGCCCGGTTCACCTCGTGCGTCCGGGCGAGCGCCCGGGAGGCGGGGAGGCGAGACCCCTCCTGGAACCTCCCTCGCCGGATGTCGCGGATGATTCCGTCGGCGATCGTCCGGTAGAGGGGTACCCGCCCGGGCGTCTCCTCGGCGTGGGGCTCGGGGGAGCGGGGCATCGTCACCGGGGAGAGGATGCCTCTTGGCCTAGACCAAGCGCAAGGATGCGCAGGCCATGGACCAACCATCCAGGCCGGGGGGCCCGGCCGCTCACTCCCCCCGGGCGGCCCGCTCGTCCCAGAGGCGCCGGAGCTCCTCGGAGAGGAGCTGGTCGAACTCCCGGGACCCCTCGGCGACCCTCCGGCCCCGAGCGAGGACCCGCCTGCGCGCCTCGGCCGAGATCGCCGCGCTCTCCTTCTCCCACTCCTGGAGGGCCGAGGCGATGCGGTTCCTCACGAACTCAGGCTCCGCCGTCAGCTCGACGCCCGGCGTCTTCCGGAGCCCGTCGAGGATCCGGTGGGAGAGGTCGTTCGCGCGCTCGCGGGAGAGGCCCATGTCCGGCCTTTCCTAGTGAACGCGGCGGGGGCCCTCGGCCGCGTGGGCGCGGAGCGCCGCGACGCCCTGCGCCGTGAGCGGGTGCTCGAAGAGGCGGTCGAGGACCGCGAACGGGACCGCGGCCGCGTCGGCCCCCATCGCCGCCGCGTCGAGCGCGTGGACCGGGTTCTGCACGAGGTCGACGACGATCTGGGTCTGCAGTCCGTAGTTGTCGTAGACGCGGACGACGGCGTCGACGACGTCCATCCCGACCTGTCCCGCGTCGTCGAGGGTCCCGACCGGGGTCGAGGCGTACGCCGCCCCCGCCCGGGCCGCCAGGAGCGCCTGGAGCGGCGTGAAGACGAGGTGGACGTCCGCGGCGATCTGCTCGTCGTTCAGGAGGCGGACGACGCGGAGCCCCTCGCGCGTCATCGGGAGTCGGACGACGATCGCCTTGCCGAGCTTGACGAGCTCGCGCGCCTCCTTGTACATCCCCTTCGGCTCGCCGGCGGCGACCGCGGCGAAGACCGGGCCGTCGCACACCTGCGAGAGCTCCGAGATGGCCTTGCGGTAGTCGCGGCCCGCGGCGAGCACGGCGTCGGGGCGGACGACGGTGCCGTCGAGGAGCCCCCAGTCCTTCGCCCGGCGGGCCTCGTCGGCGTCGGTTGTGTCGAGGAAGAACCTCATGCGTGGACTCTACTCGCTTTCCGGCTCGTCCCCGGCGGGGGCGGGCGCACCGGCGTCCTCGGTCTCCTCGGCGGCCTCGTCCCGCTCGCCGAGGGAGGCGAGCTTGGCGACCGCGACGACGGCGTCCCCCTCGTCGAGGTCGATGACCTTCACTCCCTGCGCGGCGCGGCCCGTCTCGCGGACCCCGGCGGCCGCAAAGCGGATCATCATCCCCATTCGCGTGATCAGGAGGAGCTGGTCCCCCTCGCCGACGGACTTGATCCCGACGACGGGCCCGTTCTTCTCGGTCACGCGTACGTTGATGACCCCGGAGCCGCCGCGGGTCTGGTGCCGGTACTCGGAGACGTCGGTCCGCTTGCCGTAGCCGAGCTCGGTGACGGCCAGGAGCGTCGCCTCCTCGTCGACGAGATCCATCTCGACGACCTCGTCCCCCTCGCGCAGCTCGATTCCCTTCACGCCCGTCGTGTCTCGGCCGATGGGCCGCACGTCGGTCTCCGTGAACTTGATCCCCATGCCGTTGCGCGTCCCGAGGAAGACCTGGCGGCTGCCGTCCGTGACCTGGACGGAGAGGAGCGCGTCGTTCTGCTCGAGGTTGATCGCGATGATCCCCGCCGCCCGGACGTTGCCGTACGCGGAGAGG
>CAZNSS010000688.1:0-2496 GCA_964575465.1 uncultured Holophagales bacterium
AGGCGGCGGAAGATCTCGTACGGCTTCATCGTTGCAGGGGCGGAGGATAGCGCGAGTTGCCCTTTCCCGGACGACCGGACGGAAATGGGCGAGAATGGGCGGCTTGATACTCCTCCACGGAAACCCCCTCCCCCCGGCGGGCAACCTCCCCGGAAACGGGTTCTTCCTCTGGGGAGAGGGTGCGTTCGTCGGCCGCCAGCGCCCCGAGCACCCCCGCCAGGTCGAGCTCTCCCTGCTCGAGGCCCGCCTCAAGGCCGCCGGCCTCGCCGTCGCCACCTCCGGGGGCGTACGGCCCGGGCGCCTCGCCCTCACGCTCCCCACCCTCCGCTCGCGCCCCGTCCCCTCCCACGCGGCCCTCCGCGAGGACGAGGACTATTCCGGCGGGGAGGTCGTGCTGAAGACCCTGGAGGTCGAAGGGCTCGTCCTCCCGGCCGGCCGCGCCTTCGAGGCCCTCGTCGCGATGGGCGAGGCGCCCGACCGCCCCGGCCTCCTCCTCGGCGACGACGTCGACTACTGGGTCTCCGTCGCCTCCTGGGTCCTCGACCTCCTCCACCGGCGCCGCATCGTGCCGGCCATCGAGGAGGGGCGCGCCCGCTGGCGCCCCGTCCTGACCGATCCGTTCGAGAAGGACCGCGCCGAACTCTTCGCCCAGGTCATGCCCCCGTCGAGCCGTGCCATCGGCTGGCCGGGCGCCTCCGCCGAGGGGCTCTACCCCGCGCCTTCGTTCCTCCTCCGCGGCGTCGTCGACGACCTGGTCGACGCCGCCGCCCGAGAGCTCCTCCTCGAGGGCCTCCCCGACGCACGCCGTCGCGCGGGCGAAGGCCCCGAGGGGCACGCCCTCGCCCTCCTCGCCACGCACCGCAACGGCCACGAGGAGCAGGCTTCCGCCGAGCTCGTTCCCGCCGAGGTCGCCGAGCGTTTCGGCGCCTGGAGCGTCCCCCTGCTCGAGCCCCTCCCGGAGGGCGACCTGAGACTCGGCGTGAGGCTCCTCCCGCCGGACCCGACCTCCGAGGAGGCTCCGTCCTGGCGCCTCGGCTACCACCTCGAAGCGATGGACGACCCCAGCCTCAAGCTCTACGCCGAGGAGATCTGGCACGAGACCGCCTCGAGCCTCCGTCGCCTCGGCCGGCGGTTCGTGAACCCCCAGGAGACCCTCCTCGCGCGCCTCGGCGGCATCGCCTCGCTCAGCGAGCCGATCCGGCGCAGCCTCGAGGAGAGGCATCCCGTCGGGGCGCCGCTCGCGCTCGAGGAGGCCTGGCGCTTCCTCGCCTCGGAAGCTCCCCTCCTGAAGGAGGCGGGCGTCCAGCTGCTCCTCCCCGCCGAGGGACGGACGACGAAGCCCTCCCTCCGCCTGAACGCGGCCGAGAGCCGCTGGAAGAGCGGCGTCGCCGTCACCCGGTTCGGCCTCGGCACGCTCGTCGACTTCGACTGGCGCGTCTCCGTGGGCGACCAGCTCCTCTCGCCCGACGAGTTCGAGCAGCTCGCGAACCGAAAGGTCCCGCTCGTCGAGGTGCGCGGGGAGTGGGTCCTCCTCGACCCGCAGGGAGTCCAGCGGACCCTCGCCCTCTTCGAGAAGAAGCCCTCGGGCCGCACGACCCTCGCCGACTTCCTCCGAATGGCGAGCGGCCTCGCCGAGGACGAGGAGGAGTCGCTCGGCGTCGACGGCATCAACGCCGACGGCTGGCTGGCCGACCTCCTCCAGGCCGACGCCGCGCAGGAGGCCCCGTTCGTCACGCCGAAGGCGCTGCTGGGCCGCCTCCGCCCCTACCAGGAGAAGGGCGTCACCTGGCTCCGCTTCCTCCTCTCGCGCGGCCTCGGCAGCTGCCTCGCCGACGACATGGGCCTCGGCAAGACGATCCAGCTCCTCGCCACGCTCCTCTCGGCGCGCGAGGCGGGAGAGTCGATCCGCCCCTCGCTCCTCGTCTGCCCCACCTCCGTCGTCGAGAACTGGATCCAGGAGTCCCACCGCTTCGCGCCGAGCCTCACCGTCGCCGTCCACCACGGCCCCGAGCGGGCCGCGGGGGAGGACTTCGCCGAGCTCGTCAGGAAGACCGACCTCCTCGTCACGACCTACTCCCTCGCCCACCGCGACCGGGCGCTCCTGACCGACGTCACCTGGGAGTACCTCGCCCTCGACGAGGCGCAGAACATCAAGAACCCCGGCACCGCGCAGTCGCGCGCCGTCCGCGCGCTCCGCTCCACGCGGCGCGCCGCGCTCACCGGAACGCCGCTCGAGAACCGCCTCTCCGAGCTGAAGGCGATCCTCGACTTCCTCAACCCCGGTCTCCTCGGCTCCGACGAAGCGTTCCGGCGAACGTTCTCCGTCCCCATCGAGCGCCACCACGACCCCGTCGCGCGAGAGCGGCTGCGCCGCCTCACCGCGCCCTTCCTCCTCCGCCGGACGAAGACCGACCCCGCCATCGCACCCGACCTCCCCGACAAGATCGAGACGAAGGAGTGGGTCGGCCTCACGCGCGAGCAGGCGACGCTCTACCG
>CAZNSS010000689.1:0-2494 GCA_964575465.1 uncultured Holophagales bacterium
CCCGGGGCTCCGGGGCCCGCTTCGGCCCGGGCCGTCTTCGGCCGGGCCGCGCGGGCGGCGCGGGGCTCCTTCGAGGGCTTCGGAATCGGGACCCGTCTCGCCGCCGCCCCCTTTCCGTACCTCTTTCGAGCCGCGGTCGGCGGCGGGACGGCGACGCGCGCGTCGATCGCCGCGCCGGGACGGCTCCCTTCTCCCGTGAGGAAGGCCCGGCGGAACCGGATGACCCGGCCCTCCTTCTCGAAGTCGTCGTCCTCGAGGCGGACGAGCCCGGTACGGACGAGCCCGCCGAGGAGCTCCTCGAAGGCTCGCCTCTCGACCGCCGGGAACTGGCGGACGACCTCGGCGTGCAGCTGCCCCGTGGTCTGACCGTCCCGCTGCCGCAGGAGCTCGAGGGAGCGCCGGAGCGCCGCTTCCTCCATCGGGGTCGTCCTTCTCGTGTCGGTCGCGATCCCGTCGTTCGGCGAGCAGACGTCGCAGAGGCCGCACGGCGCGCCGTCGTCCTCCTCGTCGCCGAAGTGCCGGACGAGCTGGAGCATCCGGCAGATCGGCCCCTCGGCGAACCGGCGCATCAGGAGGAGCTGCGTCTTGCGGTGCTCGCGCTGCTCCTCGTACGCCCGCTGCCAGCCGTCCTTCCCGCGGGAGACGTCCCCCTCGGGGGTGACGACCGCGCCGCCGAAGATCCAGAGCTTCTCGAGCGCCTTCTGGAAGACGTCCGCGTCGAGCGAGACGAGCTGCGCCAGCCCCTCGGTCGGGATCGGCGCCTCCTTCAGCGCGCGAAAGATCTCCGCGACGACGGGCGTCTCCGGGTAGTCGCGCCCGAGGAAGAACTCGTGCGTCCGGATGTCGCCGTAGCTGTGGAGGAGGACCGCCCGCGACGGGAGCCCGTCGCGCCCGGCGCGCCCGATCTCCTGGTAGTACCCCTCGACGCTCCCGGGGAGGCCCGTGTGGATCACGGTGCGGACGTTCGGCTTGTCGATCCCCATCCCGAACGCGATCGTCGCGACGATCACCTCGGCGCGCCCCGCGAGGAACTTCGCCTGCACGTCGTCCCGGTCCCGCGCCGTCATCCCCGCGTGGTAGGCCACGGCACGGAGCTCCTTCCCGAGCTCCCCGGCGAGCGCCGTCGCCTCCTTCCGCGTCGGCGTGTAGACGATGGCGGGACGCCGCGCCGGGTCGGAGAGGACCTCGCGCGTGATCTCCGCGCGCCGGCTGGGCGGCGCCTCGGCGACCTCGACGGCGAGGTTCTGGCGGCGGAAGCCGTGGATGAACCGTCCCGGCTTCGCGAGGGCGAGCTGGGCGGCGATGTCCTCCTGCACGCGCGGCGTCGCCGTCGCGGTGAGCGCGATGACCGGCGCGGGGCGGAGCGACGGGAGGCGCGCGCCGAGGAGCCGGTAGTCGGGCCTGAAATCGTGCCCCCAGTGCGAGATGCAGTGCGCCTCGTCGACGGCGACGAGGGCCGGCGTCCGCTTCGCGAGCATCTCGGGGAAGCCGGGTACCGAGAGGCGCTCGGGGGCGATGAAGAGGAAGTCCAGCTTCCCCGCGAGGTAGTCGAGGCAGACCTGCCGGGAGACCGCCCGGTCGCGCCCCGAGTGGATCCGCTCGGCGTTGAGCCCCAGCGCCTTCATCTTCGCGACCTGATCCTCCATGAGGGCGATGAGGGGCGAGACGACGAGCGTCGTCCCCCCGCGCGCGAGCCCCGGCAGCTGGTAGCAGAGCGACTTCCCCGCCCCCGTCGGCATCACGAGGAGCGCGTCGCGCCCCTCGACGACCGCCCGGCAGACCGCTTCCTGGTACGGCCGGAACGCGTCGTGCCCGAAGACCCCCTTCAGCAGCTCCCCGAGCTTCTCCACCGGCACCGGCCCGCCCTCGTACCGGGGCGTGGGGTCAGGCGTGAAATCGTGTATTGCTGAAGCAATACACGATTTCACGCCTGACCCCAACTCGGGGGATGACCCCGACTCGGGGGACCCCGACCCCGGGGAGGGGGGCGGCGGGACGGGGCGGCGGAAGGCCTCGCCGACGACCTCCTTCACGTACTCCTCGATGCCGTTCATGAAGGTCTCGAGGCGGGCCTCGCCCTTCTGCATCCGGGCGAGCTCCGCCTCCCACCGCCCCGTCAGGGCGGGGCTCTTCACGGAGTCGGGGACGAGCCCGATCAGGCGGATCCCCTTCTCCGTCGCCGCGAGGGCCTTGCCGTCGCGCTCCACGTAGGCCCGCTGGATGAGCGTCTCGAGGATGTCCGCGCGCGTCGCCGGCGTCCCGAGCCCGTTCTCCTTCATCGCCTCGGCGAGCTCCTTCTCGTCGAGCGTCTTCCCCGCCGTCTCCATCGCCGTCAGGAGCGTCGCGTCGGTGAAGCGCTTCGGCGGGCGCGTCTTCTTCCCGACGCCCGCCACGTCGACGACGTTCTTCTTCTGCCCCTGCGCGAGGCCGGACGGAAGGTCGGCCTCGTCGTCGTCCTCGTCCCTCTTCCGCTTCGGGGCGTCGGGCTCGGCCG
>CAZNSS010000690.1:0-2491 GCA_964575465.1 uncultured Holophagales bacterium
GGTCGGTCCGGAGCATCACGACCGGCCCGTCGCCGTTCCGGAGGACGCCGACGACGCCGGTACCGCCGACCTTCTCCGTCACGTCGTAACCGAACGCGCGGAGGAGGGCCGCGAGCTTTCCGGCCGTCGCCTCTTCCTGCATCGAGAGCTCCGGGTTCCGGTGCAGGTCAAGGTAGAGCTCGTGGAGGCCGGGCTCGGCCTCGGGCAGCGGGGCGACCGCCCGGGCGAGCCGCGCCGGCGGGGCGGGCGAGGCGGCGACGGCCGGGAACGCGAGACCGGCGGCGAGGGCGGCGGCGGCAGGGCGCATCGGGTCCTCCATGGTCGTCCTTCCTGGAGCCCGACTATAGTGGAGGGGTGAGCCCCGAGACTCCCGCGTGGGTCCGCGACGCCGTCTTCTACCAGGTCTTTCCCGACCGCTTCGCCCGAAGCGCCCGCGTCCCGAAGCCCGCGAACCTCGAGCCTTGGGACTCGCCGCCGACTCCCCGCGGCTTCAAGGGGGGCGACCTCCTCGGCCTCGCCGGGAAGCTCGACGAGATCCGCGACCTCGGCGTCACCGCGCTCTACCTCAACCCCGTCTTCGCCTCGGCCGCGAACCACCGGTACCACACCTGGGACTACCACCAGGTCGACCCCCTCCTGGGCGGCGACGCGGCGCTCCGCGAGCTCCTCGACGCGGCGCACGCACGCGGGATGCGCGTCGTCCTCGACGGCGTCTTCAACCACGTCGGGCGCGGGTTCTTCGCCTTCCACAACGTCCTCGAGAACGGCGCGGACTCGCCCTACCTGGACTGGTTCCACCTCGACCTCGACCGGCTCCGGTCCGGCAAGCCGCTCGGCGCCTACGCCGAGCCGAAGCTCCTCCGGAGGAGCCGCAAGCCGAAGCCCGCCTACGAGGAGCTCGGCTACGCGGCGTGGTGGGACGTCCCCGCCCTGCCGAAGCTCGATACGAGGACGCCCGCCGTGAGGGAGTACCTCTTCGACGTCGCCGAACGGTGGGTCCGCTTCGGCATCGACGGGTGGCGGCTCGACGTCCCCTCCGAGATCGACGACGACGAGTTCTGGCGCGAGCTCCGGCGACGCGTGAAGCGCGTGAACCCCGAGGCGTACCTCGTCGGCGAGATCTGGTACGACGCCCGCCGCTGGCTCGCCGGCGACCAGTTCGACGCGACGATGAACTACCCCCTCGCCAAGGCGGCGCTCGGCTTCTTCGTGAAGGGCCTCGACGTCGACCTCCTCCGCTCCGTCAGCGGCTACCACGACGTGCAGCCGCTCGGCGCCGAAGCTTTCGTGGCCGAGGTCGAGCGGGTCCTGGGTCTCTACGCCCCCGCGATCCGCGACGCGCAGCTGAACCTCATCGGGAGCCACGACACCCCGCGGTTCCTGACCGCCTCGGGCGGCGACCTCGCCGCCCTCGAGATGGCATTCCTCCATCTCTTCACCCTCCCCGGCGCCCCGTGCGTCTACTACGGCGACGAGATCGGCCTCGAGGGAGGCGCCGACCCCGACTGCCGGCGGTCCTTCCCCTGGGACGAGTCGTCCTGGGACCACGTCCTGCGCGACCACGTCCGGCGCCTCGCCGCGCTCCGCCACGCGCACCCGGCCCTCCGGCGAGGCTCCTTCCGGGCGCTCCTCGCCGCGAACGACGTCGCCGCGTGGGCGCGCGAGGACGGTCGGGGCGACGTCGTCGTCGCCGCGTTCAACGTCTCGCGCGAGGACCGGAGGGTCGACCTGCCGCTCGGCGGCGTCGGGCCGCTCCTTCTCGACGCCGTGACCGGCGAGGAGCTGCCGGTGACCGACGGCGAGCTCCGGGGCCTCGTCCTCCCGCCCTGCGCCGGTCGCGCCCTCGCCGCGCCGCCCGCCGCGGGCTGAGCCGCCCCGGCGTGAGGCCGCTCTACCACCTCCTCGACCCGCTCTGGCGACACTTCCCCTTCCCCGCGGGGCACAACTTCTCGTCGACGCCCTTCCAGGACACCACCGTGCTCCGGATGGCGAGGACCTACCGGGGCAGGGAGATCCTCCCCGTCTTCTGCTACGCGGTCGGAGACACCCTCGTCGACACGGGGATCTCGTCCGTCGGCGACGAGGTCGAGGCCGCTGCGCGAAAGGCGAGGGTCGAGCGGGTCGTCCTGACCCACCACCACGAGGACCACTCGGGCAACGCGGCGCGGATCGCCGCGCTCGGCGCCGAGATCCTCGCCACCGCCCCGGGCGTGAAGCTCGTCGCGCACGACCTCCCGCGCCGCTTCTACCAGCACGTCCTCTGGGGCGAGGCCGACCCCGTCGCGGCACGCGAGGTCGCCGCGGAGGTCCCGCTCGGCCGTTTCACCGCACACGTCGTCCCCGCCTCCGGGCACTCCGTCGACCAGCTCGCGCTCCACGTCCCCGAGCGCGGCTGGCTCCTCTCGGGCGACGCCTTCGCCGCGGAGCGGGTGAAGGTCTTCCGCGGCGACGAGGACTTCCACGAGAGCTGCGCGACGCTCGAGCGCTTCCT
>CAZNSS010000691.1:0-2484 GCA_964575465.1 uncultured Holophagales bacterium
CCGCGCGCCGGAGCTCTTCTCGGAGCTCGTCGCCGAGCACGCCGCGCGCCTCGTCGTGGCGCTCGACTGCAAGGAGGGGAGGCCGACGATCCACGGCTGGGTCGAGGACGCGGGCGCGGGAGACGCGGCCGCCGTAGCGCACCGCCTCGCGGCGACGGGGATCCGCGCTCTCCTCGTCACCGACGTCGCGCGGGACGGCGCGATGACGGGCCCGAACCTCGACCTCCTCGCCTCGGTCCGCGCGGCGTTCGGCGGAGAGGTCCTCGCCTCGGGCGGGATGCGCGGCGAGGAGGATCTCGCTCCGGTCGCCGCGGCTCTCGCGGGGGGGGCCGCGGGGGCCATCTTCGGCAGGGCCCTGCACGGAGGGGCGACGACGGTCGCCCGCCTCGTGACGGCCCGGGCCGCGCTCGAGGGGGGAACGCGATGAGCCTCGCCGTCCGGGTCATCCCGTGCCTCGACGTCGCCGCGGGGCGCGTCGTGAAGGGGCTGAAGTTCGAGAACCTGCGCGACGCGGGCGACCCGGTGGAGGCGGCGCGGCGCTACGAGGCCGAGGGGGCCGACGAGCTCTGCTTCCTCGACGTGGCCGCCTCGCACGAGGGGCGCGGGACGCTCGTCGACCTCGTCCTCCGCGTCGCCGACGTCCTCTCGATCCCGTTCACCGTCGGCGGCGGCGTCCGCTCCGTCGAAGACGCGGGGGCGCTCCTCGCGGCCGGGGCCGACCGCGTCACGGTGAACACCGCGGCCGTCCTCGACCCCGCGCTCGTCACGCGCCTCGCGGAGCGCTTCGGCTCACAGTGCGTCGTCGTCGCCGCCGACGCGAAGAAGGCCGGGGACCGGTTCGTCGTCTCGACGCACGGGGGCCGGAAGCTGACGGAGATCGAGCTCCCGGCGTGGGTAGCGGAGGTCACGGCCCGCGGGGCGGGGGAGATCCTCCTCACCTCGATGGACGCCGACGGGACGAAGGCGGGCTTCGACCTCGCGATGCTGAAGGTGGCGCGCGCGGCGACCTCGCTCCCGATCGTGGCGTCCGGCGGCGCGGGCGAGCTCGCGCACTTCGCCCCCGCCGTCCTCGAGGGGGGCGCGGACGCGGTCCTGGCCGCGTCGGTCTTCCACGACCGGATCTTCAGCGTCGGGCAGGTCAAGAGGGCCCTGGCGAGGGCCGGCGTCCCGGTCCGCCCGGCGACCCCGGCCGGCCTCGAGGGGATCGCGTTCGACGGGCGCGGCCTCGTTCCCGTCGTCGTGAGGAACGCGGCGACCGGCGACGTCCTGACGCTCGCCTGGGCGAACGAGGAGGCCCTCGCCCTCACCGCCGAGACTCGGCAGACGCACCTCTTCAGCCGTTCGCGGCAGGCGATCTGGAAGAAGGGGGAGACGTCGGGAAACGTGCAGCGCGTCGTCCGCGTCTCGGTCGACTGCGACCGCGACGCGGTCCTCTACGACGTCGAGCCGGCGGGACCGGCCTGCCACACCGGGGCGGCGAGCTGCTTCGCGCCCGTCGCGGCGATCCCGGATGAGAAGGTCCCGATCGTCGTGACCCCGCCGGCCGACCCGTTCGGCCTCGGCCCCCTCTTCGACGTCGTCGCGGCACGGAAGGCGCATCCGGAGCCCGGCTCGTACACGAACCGCCTCCTCGACAGGGGCGTCTCGAAGTGCGCCCAGAAGGTCGGCGAGGAGGGCGTCGAGACGGCCCTCGCCGCCGTGACGCGCGACGACGCGGGCCTCGCGGCGGAGATCGCCGACCTGATGTATCACGTCGTCGTCCTGATGGCCGCGCGGGGTCTCTCCCCGGGGGCGGTCGCGGAAGAGCTGGCCGCGCGGCGCGGGAAGCGCCGGGAGGAGAAGTGATGGCGAAACCAGAGGCCCGGACGCTCGTCGTCCTCGAGCGCCCCGCGGACCTGACGACCCCGGTCTCCGTCATGCGGACCCTCCTCGCGGGCGAGGACCCCTGTTTCCTCCTCGAGTCGGTCGAGGGGGGCGCGCGCGTGGCGCGCTGGTCGTTCCTCGGCACGGCGCCCGAGCGGGCGTTCAGCGGGGCCGACGGCGACCCGTTCGAGCTCCTGCGGGGCATCGTCCGGTCGCAGAGGCGCACCCTCCCTGCGGCGGAGGGCTTCGGGGACGACCTCCCGCCGTTCACGGGCGGTGCGGTCGGCTTCGCCGGGTACGACGCGGTGCGGCGCCTCGAGCGGCTCCCGTCGACGAACCCCGACGCCGTCGGCCTCCCCGACGCCTGGTTCGGCGTCTTCGAGACCGTCCTCGCGTTCGACCACGTCAAGCACCGGCTCCTCTTCCTCGGCCACGCGCGGCCCGGGGAGGAGTCGGCCGTGAGGATGCGCCTCTCGACGCTCGCGGCGCGGGTCGAGGCGGGACGGCCGAACTCGGGCCGGCCGGCGCGCCTCGCCGGGGCGTGGGAGGAGTCGCTCCCCAGGAAGGCCTACGTCGACCGCGTCGAGCGGGCGAAGGAGCACATCCGGGCGGGCGACGTCT
>CAZNSS010000692.1:0-2481 GCA_964575465.1 uncultured Holophagales bacterium
AGAAGGCCCGGATCAGCTTCGGGAGGCCGTCGGGGTCGCGCGAGACGAGCGAGAGGCCGACCCTGAAGGCGTCGGAGGCCGGCCGCTTCCGGTCGGAGCCTTTCTCCTCCTCCTGGGAGAGGGCGAGCGAGACGACGCGGACGTCGTTCGGAAGGGTCTTCTCGAGCCGGGTCAGGAACCGGCTCCACGAGAAGGCCCGGAGACGGGCGAGGGCGTTCGCCTCCTCCGCCCCGGCCTGCATCCCCGCGAGGTCGAAGCGGGAGAGCTTCCGCTCGGACTCCCGGCGGGACTCCTCGAGCCGGGCGATCTCGGAGCGCAGGGAGGCGATCTGCTCCCGCGACGTCCTCGAGCCCCCGAGGTAGGCGTGGACCGTCCTCACGCCGATCGAGGTGAGGACGACGACGGCGAGAATGAGGATCCCGGCGGCGACGTTCGCCGGCCGGACGTCGACGAAGGGACGGCGGGCGAGGTTCGGGCGTGCGGCGGCCATGGCGTCACTCCGCTCCCCGGAGGAGCCCGAGCCCGACGAGGAAGGCCAGGTCCTCGATCCGCGCTCCGGTGCCCCTGGCGACGAGCGCCGGCAGGAGCGAGGCGGGCTCCCTCCCGCCGCTCTCGATCCGGAACTCGCGGAACCGCGCGGAGACGGGAGCCGACTCGGGGACGAGGACGGCGGCGCCCGTGACGTCGAGCCCGGGGCCTCCGTCCGTCTCGCCGCCGACGAAGGACGCGGCGAGTCGGATCTCCTGGAGCGCCTGCTCGGGGTCCGAGGCGGTCTCGCGGGTCCTCAGGAACCGGAGGGCGCCCCCCTCGAGAAAGACCGTCGAGACGTTCGGGCCGTCGGTGTAGACGACGAGACCCGAGCCGCCGATCGCGTCGCCCGCGACCGCCGACAGGGCGAGCGACGCCGGCTCGATCGCGCCGACCCTCACGCCGTGGGCGGAGAAGGCCGCCTCCAGCGACGCGATCGACTCCTCGGGCGAGGCGAGGACCAGGAGTCGCGGGCCGCCGTCCGCGGAGACCCCCGCCTCGCACCAGGAGACCCGGAGCGCGGGCACGGGCTCGCCGTAGAGGCGGCCCGCCTTCCAGCGGAGGACCTCGGAGAGCTCGCGCGGGCTCTTCGCCACCGCCGGCTCGACGTCGACGACGGCGGCCTTCACGAAGGCGTCGGGGACGGCGAGGGAGGCGGCCGCCACGCGCTCCTTCGCGGGGAGAAGCGATCCGATCACGGCCGCCAGAGACGGCCCGGCGACCGGGACGCCCGCCGGCCCTTCGCGGAAGGTCCCCGCGGGGAGCTCCCGGGAAGCGACCCTCGGCGCCGCGGCCGGCCCACCCGCGCGGGCCGCCTCGGGGAGGGCCACGTGGACGAGGCGTTCCCCGTTGAGGACGAAGGCGTGCGGCGGGCGGCGGAAGCCCCAGCTCCGCCGGACGGCGCGACGGGCGCGTTCGAGGAGTCCGTCAGTCGACAAAGGTCACCTTGTTGATCTCCTTCAGCGTCGTCTCGCCGAGGAAGACCTTCTTCAGGGCCGACTCGCGGAGGAAGGCCATCCCCTCCTCCTTGGCCGCCCTCTTGATCTCGGCGGCGGGGCGGCGGTCGAGGATGAGGCCGCGGATCCGGTCCGAGAGGTCGAGGAGCTCGGTGATCGCCATCCGGCCGTAGAAGCCGGTGCCGTTGCACTCGCTGCAGCCGCGCCCCTCGTAGAAGGTCACCCCCGCGACGTCCGCCGGCTTCAGGGCGGACTCGTCGAGGAGCTGCTTCGTCGGCTCCGCCGGCGTCTTGCAGCGCGGGCAGATCTTCCGGACGAGGCGCTGCGCGAGGACGCAGTTCAGGGCCGAGACGAAGTTGTAGAGCTCGACCTTCATGTTGAGGAACCGGCCGAGGACGTCGACGACGTTGTTCGCGTGGACCGTCGTGAAGACGAGGTGCCCCGTGAGCGCCGCCTGGACGGCGATCTGGGCCGTCTCCTCGTCGCGGATCTCGCCGACCATGACCTTGTCGGGGTCGTGCCGGAGGATCGACCGGAGGCCGCGCGCGAAGGTGAGCCCCTTCTTCTCGTTCACCGGGATCTGCGTGATGCCGCGGAGCTGGTACTCGACCGGGTCCTCGATCGTGACGATCTTGTCCTCGACGGACTGGATCTCGGAGAGGCAGGCGTAGAGCGTCGTCGTCTTGCCGGAGCCGGTCGGCCCCGTGACGAGGACCATGCCGTAGGGCTCGCGGATGAACTTGCGGAGCCGCTTCATCGTCTCGGGGTCCATCCCGAGGACGTCGAGGCGGAGGTTCTTGAACTCGGCGTTCGCCGACTCCTTGTCGAGGATCCGGATGACGCAGTCCTCGCCGTGGACCGTCGGCATGATCGAGACGCGGAAGTCGATCGTCCGCCCCTTGACCCGGATCTTGAAGCGCCCGTCCTGCGGGACCCGCTTCTCGGCGATGTCGAGCTCCGACATGACCTTGATGCGGCTGATGATCGTCTGGTGGTG
>CAZNSS010000693.1:0-2480 GCA_964575465.1 uncultured Holophagales bacterium
AGGGGGCGATCCTGAAGCGGCTCGAGTCCGAGCTCAAGCGCGCCGAGCGGAGCGGCCAGCCGCTCTCGGTGGCGCACATCTGCGTCGAGGGGCTCGCCGAGGCTTCGCGGCGGTTCGGCGCCCCCTACGGAGACGCCCTCCTCCCGAAGATCGCCGCGCAGCTCGTCCGGGCGACGCGCTCGGTGAACATCGTCGGGCGCGGAAAGGGCGACCGCTTCTGGATCCTCATCTTCGAGGCGAACAAGGCCACGGCGCAGCGGGCCGCGGAGGCGATCCAGAAGAACTTCGTCTCGGCCTTCGACCCCCGGCTCGAGGCGACCGGCCTCAAGTTCACGCTGACGATCGGTCTGGCGGCCTACCCGGAGGACGCCTTCGACACCGCGAGCCTCCTCTCGCGCGCCGAAGAGGCGCTCGACGACGCGTCGAGGAGCGGCGCCGGGACGATCGCGCTCTGGGGCGCGCTCGCCGAGGCCGACCTCGACGAGGCGGTCTAGCGGAAGGCCCGGAGCGGCCCGCCGGTCTCCCCGGCAGCCTCGTCGCTCACCGGAAGACGCGGACGTCCACGCCGGGCAGCGCGGCCCGTGCGGCCGCGGCGATCTCCTCGAGCGCCTCGGCGGGGAGCGGGTGGACGCCCGGTTCCATCGTGTCTCGCGCGACCGTGTAGACCTGCACGGCGGAGAGGGCGCCCCCGCGGCGGACGACGGTGGCGAGCCGGCCGGCCCAGGCGGCGACCTCGGGGGGCGCGGGGGCTCCGAGGCCGTCCGAGCGGAAGAACATCGACTGGACGACGACGGGGTGGCGGCGGGCGGCCGCCAGGAGGTTCGAGAGGACGCGGTCGAACGGGACCGACGTGCGGCAGACCGCCCGGTAGAACGCGTCGGTTCCGGCGTCGAGCTTGATCCAGAAGACCCCGCCGCGGCCGGCGAAGAGGTGGTGCGCCTCGCGCATCTCCGGGCGCGAGAGACCGGAGCCGTTCGTGATCAGGACGACCGGGACGTCGGTGAGACCCGCCGCGTCGCGCACGTCGAAGACCTGACGCGCGAGAGGGACGAAGCCCCTGAAGGTGGATGGCTCGCCGTCCCCGGCAAAGGCGACGTCCCGGGGGCGTTCGGAGCCTCCGCGGAGCTCCGCGAGGACGACCGCGAGCTCGGTGGCGATCGCGGCGGCGGGGATCGGCGGACGCCGGGTGTGCCGGGCGATCGCGCGCCGGTCGATCACCTCGCAGTAGACGCAGTCGAAGTTGCAGGTCTTCTGGGGGTCGAGGTTCACCCCGACCGAGATCCCTCCCGACCGCCGCGACCGGACGACGTAGACGAAACGCCGTCCGCCGCCTCCGCGGTCGTGCCGGTGCGTGACGCGCTTCTCACTCGGCGGGGCCATCCCGGTCGTATCCTACGGGAGAGAAACGAGGACGCCATGGCCGTAACCCCTGGAACCCTCCTGGGTCGATACCGCCTCCTCGAGCGGGCCGGTGCCGGCGGAATGTCGGAAGTCTGGCGGGCCGAGGACCAGACTCTCCACCGGACCGTCGCGGTCAAGGTCATCCACGACCCGATCGCGGCGGATCCCACTTTCGCCGAACGCTTCCTCCGGGAAGCCCGCCTCGTGGCGGGGCTCGAGCACCCGAACATCCTCTCCGTCTACGACTTCGGAACCGCGCCGCTCGGGGGGAAGGAGGTGTCGTACCTCGTCATGCCCCTCGTCTCCGGCGGGTCGCTGAAGGAGCGGATCCGTGGCCCCGTCCCGCCGGCCGAGGCGGTTCCCTGGCTCGCGGCGATCGCGGCGGCCCTCGACCACGCGCACGCGAAGGGGATCCTTCACCGCGACGTGAAGCCCGGGAACGTCCTTCTCGACGCCGCGGGCCGGCCTCTCCTCGCCGACTTCGGCCTCGCGCGGAGCGCCGACTCCGTCTCGGGCCTGACCGCCACGGGGACCGTGATGGGGACGCCTTCGTACATGGCTCCCGAGCAGGCGATGGGGAAGGCCCTCGACGCGCGGGCGGACCAGTATGCCCTCGCCTGCATCGCGTTCGAGATGCTGACCGGACGCGTCCCCTTCAAGGCGGACACGCCGCTCGCGGTCCTCCACCAGCACGTGGCGGTGCCGCCCGAGCCGGTGACGTCGTTCGTCGGAGGTCTCCCGCCGGGCGTCGACGACGTCCTCTCGCGGGCCCTCGAGAAGGACCCCGCCAGGCGCTACGCGACCTGCACGGAGCTCGTCTCCACCCTCGCCGCGGTCTTCGGCCTCTCGCTCGGGAGCGCGGTCACGACCTCGGCGCCGGCGCGTGCGGTCCCGCCGCCCCCGCCCCCGGCCCCGACGCTCCACGGCGCCCCGACCGTCCTGGAGAGGCCGGGCGTGAGCTCGGTGAAGAACCTCCCGACGGTGGCGACGGCCCATGCCGCGGTCGTCTCCGGTCCCGGCATCTCCGGCCCGGAGGCGAAGATGGCGGCGGCCGCGTCGATGCCTCCTCCCGCGCCGGC
>CAZNSS010000694.1:0-2471 GCA_964575465.1 uncultured Holophagales bacterium
CTCGACCGGCTCGGCTACACGCCGCACGTCCACCGCGCGGGCCGCGCCCAGGAGGCGCGGCGCGCCGAGGACCGGGTGGCCCTCGCCCGGCTCGGCGTCGCCGCCGCCTGTGCGATGAACCTCATGTTCATGTCCGGGGCGCTCTACGCGGGCGAGCGCTCGGGGATGGCCTCGGCGTACGAGTCGTTCTTCCGCTGGTTCTCCTTCGCGGTCTCGGTCCCGGTCGCCCTCTTCTCGGCGCGCCCGTTCTTCCGGACCGCGATCGGGGCGCTCCGGGCGCGAACCGTCCACATCCACCTCCCCATCGCCGTCGCCATCGCCATCGGGTTCACCGCGAGCACCTGGAACGTCGTCCGGGGGAGCGGCCCGCTCTGGTTCGACTCGCTCGCGATGCTCGTCGCGGCCCTCCTCGGCGCCCAGCAGGTCCAGCGGGGGGCGCAGCGCTCGGCCCTCGAGCGCGCCGACAGCCTCCGGGGCGCCGCGTTCGTCGAGTTCGCGCGTCGACTCGAGGGAGACGGCCCCTCCGCCCCGACCGTCGAAGTCCCCCTCTCCGCCCTCTCGCCCGGCGACCGCGTGGAGGTCCGCTCGGGCGAGCTCGTCCCGGTGGACGGCGTCGTCCTCTTCGGGCGCTCGTCCCTCGACAACGCCGTCCTGACCGGCGAGACGGCCGCGCAGCCGGTGAGGGAAGGGGACGGCGTCAACGCCGGCGCGACGAACCTCGGCGCGCGCCTCGTCGTCCGGGTCGACGCCGCCGGCGAGAAGACGCGGGTCGGCGCCCTCCTCGCGATCGTGCAGGAGGCCCTCTCCCGCCGTCCCGCCCTCGTCCAGAGGACGGACCTCCTCGCGCGCCGCTTCGTCCAGGCCTTCCTCCTCCTCGCGGTCGCGACGGGCGCGTACTGGTGGCACGCGGGTCCCGCGATCGCCCTCGAGCGCGTCGTCGCCGTCCTCGTCGTCGCCTGCCCCTGCGCCCTCGGGCTCTCGGTCCCGCTCGCCGTGTCGGTCACGCTCCTGCGCGCGGCCCGGGCCGGCGTCTTCGTCAAGAACCCCGACGCCCTCGCCCGCCTCCGCCGCGTCGGCACGGTCCTCCTGGACAAGACCGGGACCCTCACCGAGGGGCGGGCGACGGTCGCCCGGTGGGAGGGGAACGAGGTCGCCCGGGAGCTCGCCCGGACGCTCGAGTCGGAGTCGTCCCACGCGGTGGCCCGGGCCTTCCGCACCTCCTACGGCCGTTCCGTGAGCGTCGTCCGCGACGTCGAGGACGTCCGCGAGGTACCCGGCCAGGGGATCTCGGGGACGCTCGACGGCCGCGCCGTCCGCGTGGGGAACCGCCTCCACGTCGAGGCCGCGGGCGCCTCCGTCCCGCCGGCGCTCGCCGCGAGCGCGGAGTCCTTCGTCGGCGAGGGGCTCAGCCCCGTCTTCGTCTCCGTCGACGGCGACGTCGCGGGGGTGGCGGGCGTCGGCGACCCGCTCCGCGGCGACGCGAAGCAGACCGTCCACGCCCTGCGCGCTCGCGGCATCCGGGTCCGGATCCTCTCCGGCGACCATCCCGCCGTCGTCGCGCGCGTCGCGACCGGGCTCGGGATCCCCGCGGAGGACGCCCTCGGCGGACTCTCGCCGGAGGAGAAGCGCGACGTCGTCGCCTCTCTCGCCGGGGACGGCCACGAGGGCGCCGTCGTGATGGTGGGCGACGGGGTCAACGACGCGGCCGCCCTCGCCCTCGCCGACGTCGGCATCGCCGTCCACGGCGGCATGGGCGCCTCGATCGTCGCCGCCGACATCGTCCTGACCCGCGAGGGTGTGACTCCCCTGCTCGACATCCTCGACGGGGCCCGGCACCTGCGCGGCGTCGTGAGGCGCAACCTCGCCTTCTCCCTCGTCTACAACGCCGTCGCCGGCTCCCTCGCGCTCCTCGGCTTCGTGGGGCCGCTCCTCGCGGCCATCATGATGCCGGGCTCCTCCCTGACGGTCGTCCTCTCCTCGGCCTTCTCGGGCGCCTTCCCGCGCCCGCGTCCCGCTCGCCGGGCGGCGGAGGCCTGACGTGGAGACGATCTTCGTCCTCCTCCCCCTCGCGCTCCTCATCGCGGTGATCGCCGTCGGTTTCTTCATCTGGGCCGCGAAGACGGGGCAGTTCGACGACATGGACACTCCCGCGGTGCGGATCCTCTTCGACGACGAGGAGCCGCGCCGCCCGGCGCACGCCGCCTCCGCCGTCCCCCCGGGGACGCAGGCGGAGGCGGCTCCCCGAACGACCCCTGCAGAGACGACGAAGGCCGATTCGACAAGGAGGGCCCCCGAATGAACGGAAGGAGAATGCCCGTCCGCATCCTCTCGCTGCTGGTGGCGATGGTCCTGACGGGCTCCCTCGCGTACGCGTTGAGCAACGCGCGCAAGGGGTACGCGCCGCGCCAGCCCATCCTCTTCCGGCACACGCGAATGGCGGGCGCCCCCGTCTGGCAGAAGGACGCGAAGGG
>CAZNSS010000695.1:0-2460 GCA_964575465.1 uncultured Holophagales bacterium
GTGGCGCACGTCGGCGGGCAGTGGCCGGGACTGGTGTCGTCGGGGCAGGTCTCCACACACTCGGCCCCGAGGAAGAGGGAGCCGAGGTTCGTCTCCTGGATCAGGAAGACGGCGAAAACCAGAAAGAGGAGTCTTCTCAACACCGGCGCGGAAGATAGCACACGGTCCGCTCAGTCTTCGAAAGCGGCGGCCGACGGATCCCGCAGAGCCCTGTTCCGGGCACGCGAGGAAGGGTATCTATTTTCGTTGTCCCATGCTATCCGTAGATACCCGCGGAAGTGAAGTGTGCCAGCGTAAATCTATGGTATATGGCTAGTTGCGGCTGTCCGCAGACGGAGGTGCCGAATGGGGTTCAAGGGGTCGTGGGTTCGAATCCCACCGTCCCGACCATCTTTAAATCACTTATAGGTAGTGGTTTAACGGTACTTACCGGTGCTCCGTTTGGTGGTGCCGGTAACCGGTGGCCGGATCAGGATGTCCGTAGCTATCCTCGGTTTCGCCGTTTAGATACCCCTCTTGGGTGAGGCGAATCAAGGAGTCGCGGGTTCACCTAGTCCGACCGGGTCGCCCTCAGGGTATATCCAGGACGTAGAAGCGATCAGCCAGTGTCGTGTTCGAAATCGGAAATGCTCTACCAGACTGCCACTGGTCCCGCGTCGTACGCCACAGTGCAGGGACGCTGTCGTCAGGGCCAGGGCGTCTGATCCAACAGCGTCAAGAGGTTCCTGTTGGCGTCGTGAGTCGTCCGGAGGGAGAACAGGTGACGGGCGAATTCGGCCCTCTTCCCGATGCGGTCCACGAAGCCCTGGATCCACTACGTCGTCACGCGCGCCCTCGACGCCAGTATCGGTAGGCTTCGATCCACTCGGCACCGCCGGGCGGGCGGGCAGGCAGGGGCAGATCAAGGATGGGGATTCTCTGCCGGTGGCGGCCCGCGACACAGAGGGCAACGATGCCGTCGTCCGTCAACTCCACTCGCTTGACCGAAACCGCCACACCAAGGATCTCCGTCGAGAAGGGGAGGGCGAGGTGCTCTTCCATCAGCGTGTAGAGCCCTGACAGCTGCTCGTCGTCGTTGTACGCATCGACGGTCGCCTCGGCGACCAGGGCTTCGAGCTGCGGACCCGAGAGACGTGCCTGTCGCCCGGCGGCGGGGCGAGCGGGGGCCGGCCGGACCGTCTGGCGACTCCTCAAGGCGAGGCCTCGGCGGGGGTTGCCCTGAAAGCGATCACTTCTTCGCGGTTCGAGTCAGGGCCAGGCGCCCCGGCGAGCCTGTACCCGATCTCCCTATATCCACGCATCCTGCGCTCGAACATTCGCGCGAGGACCAGAACCTGGCGGTCGACGTAGTCGACGATGCGGGCTTCGGTCTTCCCCGGGAGCGGGCGGTGGAGCCGGCCAGCGTACTGGACGAGGGTGCCTCTCCAGGAAATCGGCATGGCGAGGAACAGCGTGTCGAGTCGCGCGTCGTCGAAGCCTTCGCCGACGTAGCGACCGGTCGCGAGGAGGAGACGCGGTTCATCCGGCGGAATGGCGCGCAGTCTTGCCAGCGACTCTCTCCGTTGCTTTGCCCCGGTTCCACCTCGGAGTACGACGACGTGCGTGCAGGCCGCGGCGAGGCGGGCGGCGAGCAGGTCGAGATGATCTCGGCGCTCCGTGAGGACCAGCGGCGTGCGTCCCTCGCCGAGCGCGAGCGTCACGTCGCGAACGATGGCGTCGTTTCGCGCTTTGTCCCGGGCCAGCGCACCGTAGAGGCTCTGGATGGAAGGATCGGTGTCCTGCGCGGAAGAGGTGAACGACGTTTCGCGAATGACCAGGGTCTTCGTCAGGGCGTCCGCCGACTTAGCAGGCTTGCGGCCCAGATCGAACCGGACGGGCCCGATCTGCATGTGGAGGATCGGCTGGTGGCCGTCCCGACGCTTGGCCGTGGCCGTCAGCCCCACGACGAATTTCGCTCGGATTCCCGAGAGCACTCGTTCGAACGAGACGGCCGGGATGTGGTGACATTCGTCCACGATGACGTGGCCGTAGCCGGCGACAATCTCGTCGACCTCGTCGCCCCGGACGAGGCTCTGGATCATGGCGACGTCCAGGTGCCCGTTCGGCTTTCGGACACCCCCTCCGACTCGACCGATCTCTCTCGGATCGACGCCGAGATGCAGAGATAGCTGCTCTACCCACTGGTCCAGGAGTGGCTGGCGGTGGACGAGTACGATCGCCGAGCGGGCCCGGGC
Source organism: uncultured Holophagales bacterium (assembly GCA_964575465.1). Taxonomy (GTDB): domain Bacteria; phylum Acidobacteriota; class Thermoanaerobaculia; order UBA5066; family UBA5066; genus UBA5066. The sequence continues at coordinate 2,235 of CAZNSS010000695.1, forward strand.
GGCGATCAGATACGAGCCGACGACCGTCTTCCCCGATCCCGGCGGGGCGACGAAGACGCCGGTGTCGTGGGCCAGCAGCATCTGGGCCGCCTCCTCCTGCCGGGGACTGAGCCTGCTGACGAACTCCACGCCAAGCTTCGGCCCTTCGTAGCGCTCGTCCTTGATGTCCAGCTGTTCCGCGACAATTAGATTTCCCGGGTAGCGACAACTAGATTTCCCGGGTCGG
>CAZNSS010000696.1:0-2459 GCA_964575465.1 uncultured Holophagales bacterium
TCGACGGCGACACCTCGACGAACGACACCGTCCTCCTCCTCGCCTCGGGCGCGGCGGGCGGCCCGACACTGACCTCGATGGACGGGGCGGCGGAGTTCCGCGCGGCGCTCTCGAAGGTCTGCGGCGAGCTCGCGTGGCGGATCGTCCGGGACGGCGAGGGGGCGAAGCGGGTCATGGAGATCACCGTCGAGGGCGCCGCGACGGAGCGGGAGGCGAAGGCCGCGGCCCACGCGGTCGCGACGTCTCAGCTCGTGAAGACCGCCCTCTACGGCGGCGACGCGAACTGGGGACGCATCCTCGCGGCGATCGGCCGGAGCGGCGCCCGCGTCTCGACGCGGAGGGTCTCGCTCCGGGCCGGGAGGGTCGTGCTCGTGCGGAACGGGGCCCCGACGGCCTACCGGGAGGCGGAGGCCGCGAAGGTCTTCGCGCGCGAGAGGGTCCCTCTCGTCGCGGACCTCGGCGTCGGGAGGGCACGGGCGCGCCTCCTCGCGGCCGACCTCGGGCACGAGTACGTCACCGAGAACGCCGACTACAGGAGCTGACGGGGCGCGGCTGCACCGGTCCGGCCTGACGAGAGCGGGCCGCGCGCCGCTAGAATCCTCCGGATCGCCGCGCGAACAGGAGGATCACTTCGATGGCCGGACGCCTCTCCGCCACGCTTCTCTCCGTCACCGTCCACAGGAACGGCCGCCCGAAGGCCGCCCCCAGGGCGATGGACGTCGCCCTGGTGGCCCGTCTCGTCAACCCCGTGACGGGGGAGCTCCTCGCGTCGCGCGCGTTCGAGTTCCGGGCGTCGACGGGGGAGACGGTCGGGGCGGGGGCGCTCGTCCCCGGCCTCGAGCCGGGGCAGGGGGCCCCGCTCTTCGAGAAGCCGGCCGCCCTCCCGGACGTCGCCGTACTCGACCTGAGGTTCACGGTCTTCTACCAGAACGACCTCGGGCCGATCGTCGGCGCGGCGATCAACAAGGTGATCGACCTGGCCGCGGGGAAGGTCCCGTTCGCGGGTGACCTCCTCGGCCCCCGCCTCCACGTGAAGATCGGCGAGAGGATCTCGGAGGAGTACGGGCGCCAGAGTCTCCTCCTGAACGCGACGTCGCTCGGCGAGCCGGTCCGGGCCGTCGCGCTCGACCTGGAGGCGCCCGAGACGGTGCGCGGGGTCTACCTGGCCGACGCGACGGGGCGCTCGCCCGCGACGGTCTCTCCACCGACCGTCTTCATCGGGGCGGGGGAGAGGGCTGCGACGGTGGTCCTGACCGTCGCGATCGAGCCGCCGCCCCCGCCGAAGAGGACCAGGGCGCGGACGGCGAAGGCCCGGACGAAGCGGCGTCCTTAGGCGCCTCGGCGGGGCGGCCCCGCGTCTAGGCGCCCGGTCCCGCGGCCTCGAGCTCCGACTCCACCTTCTCCCACTCGGCCATCTGGCCCTCGATCTTCTCCTTCAGCTTCTTCTGCTCTTCCTCGAGCCGGCGGGCCTCCGCCTGTCCGCCCTTCCCGAAGAGAGCCGGGTCGAGGAACCTCTCGCTGATGTCGTGGACGCGCGCTTCCATCGCCTCGATCTGCCGGGTCAGCTCGTCGCGCTTCTTCTCGAGGGCCTTCACCCGGTTCTGGCGCTTCGGCTCGGGCTCGCTCTTCCGTGAGTCGTGGCTCTTCCGGGCCCTGCGGAGCCTGAGGAGGACGGCATCCGCGTCGAGGTGATCGTCTCCGCAGCGCTCGAGGTACTCGTCGTAGGTCCCGCGGAAGTCGTTGAGCCCCTTCGGAGAGATCTCGAGGATCCGGTTCGCGAGGCGGGAGACGAACCAGCGGTCGTGGGAAACGAAGACCAGCGTCCCGTCGTACTCGTTCAGCGCCGTGACGAGGGCTTCGATCGCCTCGATGTCGAGGTGGTTCGTCGGCTCGTCGAGGACCAGGACGTTGGGGCCGAGGACCGAGAGGCGGGCGAAGACGAGGCGCGCGCTCTCTCCCCCGGACAGGGCCCGGACCGGCTTGTCCGCGTCGTCGCCCGTGAAGAGGACGTGCCCCAGGTGACCCCGCACGAAGCCGATCGGCTCGCCCGGGGCCGCTTCCCAGAGCCAGGCCTCGATCGACTGCCGGCCGGCGCCGTGGAGCTCGCCGTGGTCCTGGGAGAAGTACCCCGGGCTGGCCTCGTATCCCCAGGTGACCTTTCCGGAGTCGGGCGCCAGCTCTCCCATCGCGATCTTCAGGAGCGTCGACTTGCCGATGCCGTTCGGACCGATGATCGCCAGCCGGTCTCCCCGGTCGACCCGGAGAGAGACGTCCTTCAGGACGACGTTGTCGCCGTAGGCCTTCCCGACGGAGTCGATCTCGAGGGCGGTCCGCCCGCTCGGCCGGCGCTGGCGAAAGCGGAACCGCGGGTGCCGGCGGGAGCTCTCGGGGAGCTTGTCGATGACGATCTTCTCGATCAGCTTGATCTTGCTCTGCGCCTGCCGCGCCTTCGTCGCCTT
>CAZNSS010000697.1:0-2457 GCA_964575465.1 uncultured Holophagales bacterium
GCCGGGGGCGGCGCGGCCGGCTTCCTCTTCGCGGGCGCGGGGCGCCCGGCCGCCGCGGGCTTGCGGGGCGCGGCTCCGTCGGCCTTTACGGCGCGACGTACAGGCGGTGCCGCCTTGCGTACCGCTCCACCGCGGGGGGAAGACTTTCGCTCAGGCTTTGGACGCTCGGGAGTGCGCTTCTTATCCACGTGGAGGAGATTGTAACCGGGGCATTCCCCGCCCAGAAGACCGTCTGGTTTTCGGCGACCTCGTCGCGGGGCCGCGCCCCGAGCGGGGCGAGGCGGGCGGAGAGCTCGGGCGGGAGCTTCTCGCGGAGGTCGGGGTAGTCGACCCCCTCGCGGTAGACGACGACGATCCGGTAGTCGGCGACGATCTCGCGCCACTCGCGCCAGGTGCCGAGGCCGGCCATGGAGTCGGAGCCGACGACGAGGAAGACCTCGCTGTCGGGGTGGTTGGCGCGGACGTGGCGGAGGGTCTCGACGGTGTAGGTGGTGCCGCCGCGAGAGGCCTCGAAGTCGGTGAGGAGGAGGTGCGGGTAGGCCTCGAGGGCGACGGCGCACATGCCGAAGCGGTGGAAGGCCGACGCCGACGGGCCCTGCGGCTTGTGCGGCGGGGCGAAGGCGGGGACGTAGAGGATCTCGTCGAGGCCGGTCGCCAAGCGCGCCTCCTCGACCGGGAGGAGGTGGCCGAAGTGGATCGGGTCGAAGGAGCCGCCGTAGACGCCCAGGAGGTGACCCCGGTTACGCATCGGGGTCCTCCCCTGCCGGGGGGACGCGGCTCTCGAGGGGCAGGACGGGCACGGGCCTCGCGCCCATCTGCTCGAGGCGGCTGCCGAGCCACGTGACGAGGGAATCGAGGCCCTTGTGGGCCGCGCCCGAGATGGCGAAGAAGCGCAGGCCGCGCCTGGCGGCGGCGGAGCGGACCGCGGCGACCTGCTCGTCGCTGGCGATCTCGATCTTGTTCGCGCAGACGACGCGCTCGCGGGCGGCGAGCTCGGGCGCGAAGGCGAGGAGCTCGCCCTCGATGACGGCGACGGCCTCTTCGGCGGCGGCGTCGGGGTCTTCGGGGTCGAGCGCGGCGGCGTCGACGAGGTGGCAGAGGAGGCGCGAGCGCTCGACGTGCCGGAGGAACCGGATGCCGAGGCCGTGCCCCTCGCTCGCCCCCTCGATGAGGCCGGGGACGTCGGCGGCGACGAAGGTCTTGTAGCGCTCCCACGAGACGACGCCGAGGTTCGGGACGAGCGTCGTGAAGGGGTAGTCGGCGATCTTCGGGCGCGCGGCCGAGATGGCGGAGATGAGGGTGGACTTGCCCGCGTTCGGGAAGCCGACGAGGGCCACGTCGGCGAGGAGCTTCAGCTCGAGCGCCAGGGAGCGGCGCTCGCCCTCGGTGCCGGGCTCGGCGCGCCGGGGCGTGCGGTGCGTGGGGGTGGCGAAGTGCTGGTTGCCGCGCCCTCCGCGGCCCCCCTGGGCGACCTGGAGGACCTGACCGTGCTCGGCGAGGTCTCCGAGGATCTCGCCCGAGTCGGCGTCCTTGATGATCGTTCCGACGGGGACGGAGATCTCGACGCTCGCGCCCTTCTTCCCCGTGCAGTTCGAGCCCATGCCGTGCTGGCCACGGCCGGCCAGGAACCGCTTCTTGAAGCGGAAGGGGTAGAGGGTGTTGAGGCCCTCGTCGGCAACGATGCGCACGCTGCCGCCGTCGCCCCCGTCGCCGCCGTTGGGTCCGCCGTGAGGCTCGCCCTTCTCGCGACGGAACGCGACGCAGCCGTTGCCGCCGTCACCGGCCGAGACCTGTATCGACGCTTCGTCGAGGAACATCGAACGTGCGCGCCGGAGGTGCCGCGAAGGGCGCCCTCGCGGGCGCCCTCAACGGGTCAGTTGGCGGCCGCGGCCTCGGAACCGGGCTGCGGGCAGGGCTTCACGCTGACGTAGCGGCCCTCGCGCCCCCGGTCCTTGAAGTCGACGATGCCGTCGACCATCGCGAAGAGCGAGTCGTCCTTGGCGCGGCCGACGTTGAGGCCCGGCTTGAGCGGGGTGCCGCGCTGCCGGACGAGGATCGAGCCACCCGTGACCCACTGGCCCGCGAAACGCTTCACGCCGAGGCGCTGGGCGTTCGAGTCGCGGCCGTTGCGGGAAGAACCCTGACCTTTTTTATGAGCCATCGCAGCTTCCTCTCAGGGGTCTCAGGCCGAGATCGACTCGATCCGGACTTCGACGAGGTTCTGGCGATGCCCGTGGGACCGCTGGAACCCCTTGCGCTTCTTCTTCTTGTAGACGATGAGCTTCGGGCCCCGCGTCTCGCGCACGACGACGCCCTTGACGGACGCGCCGGAAACGAGCGGAGAGCCGAGGCGGAGGGTTTCCCCCTCGCCAACGGCCAGGACCTCGGGCAGCTCGAGCGCATCGCCCTTGGTGAACGTCTTGTTGTGGAAGCGCTCGATCTGGATAACGTCGCCCT
>CAZNSS010000698.1:0-2455 GCA_964575465.1 uncultured Holophagales bacterium
GGATCGGCCGCGCTGCCTTGGGAGGGGGAAACAGCTCCTGCTGGCTGCGGGCCCGCGCCTCACACGAGGCCGCGAGCGGGCACAGCAGGCAGCTCGGACGATGCGGTGTGCAGACCAGCGCCCCGAGCTCCATCAGCGCCTGGTTGTGGTCTCCCGGGGAGGGCCGGTTCAGGAGCACCGCGGCGGCGGCGTACACTGCGGCGCGCGAGCGTCCCGCGCGGGCGTCGCCGGGAATCGCGAGGAGCCGTGCGAGGACGCGCGCGACGTTCCCGTCGACGAGAGGGACCGGGAGACCGAACGCGATGGAGGCCACGGCGGCGGCGGTGTAAGGGCCGACGCCGGGAAGGGAGCGGAGCCCCTCCACCGAGCGGGGAATCGTCCCGCCCGCGCCTTCCACGAGGAGCGCCGCCCGGTGGAGGTTCCTCGCACGGGCGTAGTACCCGAGGCCGCTCCACTCCGCGAGGACCTCGCGCTCCCCGGCCGCCGCGAGCGACGAAACCGTCGGGAAGCGCGACAGGAAGCGCTCCCAGCGCGGGACGCCGGCCGCGACCGTCGTCTGCTGGAGGATCGCTTCGGAGACCCATACGGCCCACGGGTCGCGGGTCCTGCGGAACGGGAGGTCGCGGCGCTCGCGGCGGTACCAGCGGAGCAGCGCCGCGCGAAGGGCCGCGAGGGCCGGGGGGGCGAAGAGGGGCGTCAGAGGCGGGCGGCGAGGACGGTCTCGCCCGAGGAGGCCCGCCGGAGCGAGACCGCGGTGAGAGGTCGTCCGGAGGGAAGGCTGAGGTAAGGGACCTCGCCGTCTCCGGAGCCGTCGGTGTCGAAACGGGCGGCCGGGGTGACGGTCCCGTCCTCCCGCTCGAACACGAGGTCGAACCGCTCGTGCGGCGGGAGGTACCAGCAGAAGAAGGCGGCCTCCCTGCCCCGGGCACCGACGACGATACGTGCCAGGGGCTTCCCCTTCGCGCGGCGGCGACCGCCCGGTCCGGAGAGGACCCTCTCGCGCAGTCCGTCGACGGGGCGCGAGAGGAGGTTGAAAGACGCGGCCCGCTCGCGTGCGAACTCGCGGAGGCGCGCGTCGAGGCGCTCCTTCAGGCGCGCCGGGGGGGGCACGGAGGGAACGGCCGCGGCGAGGGCCGCGACGACGTCGGGGTAGGCCTCGAAAGGATCGTGCGGGGAGGGGACCGGGCTCACGGCGGCCTCAGTCGAGGTGTCTGCGGAGCCGGATGAGCCCCTGCCGGATGCGCGTCTTCACGGTTCCGAGCGGCTGCCCGAGCCGCTCGGCGATCTCGACGTGGGTCAGCCCCTTCAGGAAGGCGAGCTCGACGGCCTCGCGCTGGACGGGCGAGAGCTTCGTCATCGCGGCCCTCACGGCGTCGCGGTTCTGACGAAACGAGACGACCTGGTCGGGCATGGCGTTCTCGTCGAGAGGGTCGATGTTCAGGTTCGGGTCGTCGATCGAGACCGTCCGGTCTTCCTTCCGGTTGCGGGCGCGGAGGCGGTCGATGGCGCGCGACCGCGCGAGGGTGAAGATCCAGGCGGGCGGGGCGCCGCGCGCGGGGTCGTAGCGGTCGGCCTGTCTCCAGACCTGCCAGAAGACGTCGAGCGCGACGTCCTCGGCCTCCTCGGAGTTCTGGAGGATCTTCCAGACGAGCGAGTAGACAGGCGACGAGTAGCGGCCGTAGAGGATGTCGAGCGCGGCCTGCTCGCCGCGGCGGATCCGCTCGACGAGCTCGAGGTCCGAGGGACAGGCGCCGGCCGGGCTCTGCGGGGCCGCGCCCGCGGCGGAAGATCGGTCCATCGTGGCCGAGGTTACAGGATTCCGACGAACCGGAACGTCGCGAAGGCCGACGGCACGTGAAAGTCCGGTGGCTGCGCCCGGCCCGTCGGGACGAGCGACTCGAAGCGAGCTCCCGCCCTCCCCCGGGCGATCCGGGTCAGGTTCCCGCGCCGCTCGTCTCCCGGGCGGGGGCGCGGGAGCGGAGGAGTGAGCGCGGGCCACGGGATGGAGATCCAGCAGCGCCATCGCTCCCACTCCGCCGGGTGCCGGTCCAACGGATCTCCCTCGACTCGCACCTTCAGCCCGGGAACGGGGGCGCCCTTGAGGAGGTGCCACGTCTCGCGGCTGGCGTGGGGGTTCGCGACGCGCGCGGCGTAGTGCGTCCCGGCGGGGTTGACGACGACCTCGAGGTACCGGGATGGCTCGGCGGCGTCGGCCCAGAAGAGCTCGACGCACTCGTCGTCCCAGACCTCCTCGTTCGGCTGGCGGGTGTGGATCCTGAGGGGCGGGTCGGAGAGGACCTCGAAGAGGACGTGGAGGTGGCGGACCCCGCCGAGGAGCGCCACGCGCGTCGACCGGTCGTCCGGCGGCTCGCCCGAGAGGCCCCCCAGCGGGTGGAAGTCGAGCCGGGCCTGCGCGTCGGACCGGCGCGCGTCACGCGGCAGGAGCGGCACGTCG
>CAZNSS010000699.1:0-2451 GCA_964575465.1 uncultured Holophagales bacterium
GAGCGAGGCGGCCAGGAGCGGCTCCGGGATCGCGACGAGCCGGTCGGCCCGCGCCCCGTTGACGCCGATCGCCGCGTACCACGGCCCCCCTTCGACCGCGTCGCACCCGATGCCGAGAAGGCGCGGCCCCGGATCGCGGGCCACGACGTCGGCCTCGTCTCCCGGTCCCGCCTCGACGACGACGACGCGCGGCGCGAGGGCGTCGAGGCGCGTCTCGACGGAGCGCCCCCCCGCGCGGAGGAGGACCGCTCCGCCTCCCGGCCGCGCGAGGAAGTGGAAGCGCAGCCGCGCGAAGCGGCCGCTTACGGAGACCGAGGCGCCCGCCCGGGCCGCGACGAGCCCCGCTCCCGCGAGCCCGAAGGTCCCGTCGTGGGCCCTGCTCCAGCCCGACGCCACGACGCGCGCGTCGGTGCAGGTCGCGGAGCCCGGGAGCCCGAAGCCGCCGGACGGCGCTCCCGCGGCCTGCTCCCGGGCGCGCCGGAGAAGGGCCGGCCAGGCCGTGCCGTCGGAGTGCGAGTCGCCGAGCTGGAGGACCCGCGCCGCGGGGCCCGTCGGAGGGACCGCCGGCAGGGCGGGTGCGAGGAGTCCGCCGAGGAGGCTGAGCGTCAGGAGGGCCGCGGCCGCGGGTCCGCGCCGGCCTCCGGGGCGGGGCGTCACCGGGCGAGTATAGAAGCTCGATGCGGCGCGCTCGCCACTCCTCCGGCGCCCGTCCGTCAGTCCGGCCAGCGGAACTCCATCGGCACCTCGACCCCCGGCCCGAGGCTCTGCTCCACGGGGCAGGCGCGCGCGGTCGCCTCGAGGCGCGCGCGATCCGAGGCCGGAAGGGTCGCGAGGCCGGCCGGGAACGTGATCGTGGTCCGGAGCCTTCCGATCCGCCGCCGCGGGTCGGCGACCATCTCCTTGACGACGTGGACCGTCGTCCCCTTCAGCTCGATGCCGTGCCGGACGGCGACGAGCGCCATCGTGGTGACGAGGCACGCGCCGAGCGAGGTCGCGCAGAGGTCCGTCGGCGAGAACGCCTCGCCCTTCCCTCCGTTGTCGACGGGGGCGTCGGTGACGATCTTCGTGCCGGACGGGAGGTGGGTCGCCTCGCAGTGGAGGTCCCCCGTGTAGACGATGTCGATGTCGACGGCCATGCCGCGGACGCTACGCGAGACGGGGCGGCCCGTCGAGGGCGCTCCCCGGGTCCGCGCGGGTGTAACGTGAGTGGCCGAGACCGACAGAACGTCGAAAGGAGGATCCGTCATGGCGACGTACGTCCTGATGACGAAGCTGACGCCCGCGGCGCTCCAGGGGGCGTCGGGCCGGAGGGCGACGGGGCACGACTGGAAGAAGAAAGTCGAGACGGTCTGCCCGGGGCTCCGCTGGATCGCCCACTACGCGCTCCTCGGCCCGTACGACTTCATGGACATCTACGAGGCCCCGGACGGGGAAACGGCCTTCCGCGTCTCGCTCCTCTCGCGGGAGAACGGGGCGCTCTCGGCCGAGAGCTGGCCGGCGGTCGCCTACCCGGAGTTCCTCGGCATCGCCGACGCCGTCGAGGGAAGGAAGAGCTGATCCCCTCCGCGCGCGCCGCGCGGAGGACGGGAGATCAGCCGGGCCCGAGCGGCGGGGGGCCGCCGGACGGTGGCTCGCCCTTCAGGCGAAACCAGCGGAGCCCGCGCGGGACGATGCCGAGCAGGATGACGGCGAGCGCCAGGCCCGCGAGGACGAGAAAGTCGCCGAGGTTCCGGCCGAGGAAGTAGAGGACGAGCCCGAGAATCGCGGACGTCTCGGCGATCGCGAGCGAGAAGAGCGTCCGGCGGAGGAACGATTCGAACGGGAGGGCGGTCGCGGGGTCGATGCCGACCCGCGGCGCGACGGCGAGCGCGAGGAGCGAGAGCGCGAACGCGGCTCCATAGAACCCCACGCGTACGCCGTACGTGGCCGGCGCGACGGCTGGCTCCGCCGACGCCAGGACGAAGACGACGACGAAGTAGAGCGGGATCGAGGCGGTCAGCCCCGCGACGAGGATGAGCCAGCGGGCCTTCTCGGGGATCGGGATCGGTCGCGGCATTCGAGCTCTCCGTACACACGATACCTCTCCGTGACCGATCGCGGCACCCGCTCCCGGACCGGCTGAGGCCAGCGGACACAGCGACGTCCGAAAACCGCCAGACGGGACCGTCGGAGTGAGGTATCACTCACGCCGTGGAGATCGACCGGGATTCCTGCCTCGCCGCCTTCCTCGGACGCGACCGCCGCTTCGCGGGCCGTTTCTACGCGGCCGTGACGACGACCGGCGTCTACTGCCGCCCCGGCTGCCCCGCTCCCCTCCCGAAGCCGCGGAACGTCCGCTTCTTCCGGTGCGCCGCCGCCGCGGAGGAGGCCGGCTTCCGGGCGTGCCGCCGCTGCCGCCCCGAGACCGCGCCCGGGACCGCGCCCCAGACGGCTCCCCAGACGGGGACGCCG
>CAZNSS010000700.1:0-2446 GCA_964575465.1 uncultured Holophagales bacterium
CGGCCGGGCGGGGGGACTGGGGGCTCCGCGGCTGCCGGCAACAGCCAGGCCGTGGCGTCGGGGGGCGAGCCGGCGCGGCCCGCGGACGGGGGAGAGGTCGTCCTTCCCCCGCGCGAGCCGCTCGTCGACGGCGGGGCCTGGTCCCTCGACAGCCGCGTCGAGAAGGCCTACGTCGCGCTCGACACGACGCGGACGAAGGGGACTCTCACGAGGGAGGCCCTCGCGGAGGCCGGCGGCGCGGCCCGGGAGATCGCCGCCACGAGCGATGACCCGGAAGCCCGGTTCATCGACCTCTTCACGCGCGCCGGGAGCGCCTTCCTGAACGGCGACAACGCGACCGCCTGGCAGCAGCTCCGCCTGGCGTTCGAGGTCGACACCGCGGGCGCCGCCGGCGGGCGGGTCCTCCGCTTCGTCCGGGTCGTGATGCGCAACAAGGGACGAAACCCCGGCCCCGACGCGAACTGGATCCTCGGGCTCGCCTTCGGCGACGTCCGCGGCGACCTCGACGAGGAGCTCGAGGCGGCGGCCGAAAGGGCCCCGCGGAACCGGACGGTCCTCTTCGCGCGGGCCCTCCGGGCCGTGGAGGTCCGCGACGGGCGGAAGGCGGCGTCGCTCCTCCGGCAGGGGTGCGAGGAGGGGATCGAGGAGGCCTGCCGGCTTCTCGGCCGCAGGTAGCGAGAGAGAGAGAACGGGCGCGGCGGAGGACTCTCCGTCGCGCCCGCGGTACCCGGAACGCGGAGACGTCGACCCGCGCGGTACCCCGCGCGTCCGTCTCCGGCGGGCTTCAGTTCTTGATCGTGTCGCCCGGCTTGAAGCCCGATCCGCTCACGATCGACGCCGACGAGAGGCGGGCCCCCATCACTTTCGTGACCTTCACCTTGCCGACCTTCGTCTCGTCGGCCCCGAGCACCTCGCCGGTGTCCGGGTCCTTGATGACGTTTCCGACTCGGTAGACGTCGAAGCTGTCCCCCTCCTTGATGCCGGCCTCGGCGCCGACGTTCAGGAAGATGGAGCCCCCCTCGACCTTCGCGACCTTGCCGGCGACGCCGGACGCGTCGCTCGCGCCGCCGAGTCCGGAGGTCGGGGCCTCGGCCTTGCCCATCGACGCAGCGAGCTTCACGACGACGGGACGGAGGACGCGGTCGAGCTTGCGCTGGTCCTCGACGCCGCCGCCGGCGCCCGCGACGAAGACGCTCGCGTCGGAGGTCGACTCGGTGGCGGTGTCGGCCCAGACGATCTCGCCCGTCGTCGTGTTGATCATCCGGGCGTCGATGGCGGCGTCCATCTTCTGCGACCCGACGCGCACCGAGGGGAGGCCCCCGAAGCCGGGGACGCGAGCCCCGCGGTTGGCGACGCCGAGCTCCGTGAGGGCGCCCGTGATGAAGTACTCGACCCCGAGGAGCTTGCCGGCCTTCACGGCCGTCTTCGGGTCGATGTCGCCGGCGAGAGAGAGGTTCTTCTCCTGCATGAGCGCGGCGAGCTGCTCGCGGTCGATGACGCGGTACTTGCCGCTCTTGACGAGCTCGGTGACGAACATGTCCTGGGCCGCCCGTCCCGCCTCGTACCAGGAGTAGTAGTGCGAGGTCTTGTCCTTGAACTCGATGACGGCGACGCGGGGCTTGGCCGCGATCGCCGAGGACGAGGCGAGGGCCGCCGCGAGGCCGAGCGCCACGACGAGGGGCTTCTTCATCGATCGATCCTCCGTAACGCGCGGATTGTCCGCCCGCGCGCCGGACCATTCAACCGGCGTGCCGGCCCTACACTGTGCGCGTGGACACGGAAGAGGACGCTCCGGTCGTCCTGCCGGTCGAGGACGCGATCGACCTCCACTCGTTCCTTCCCCCGGAGACCGCCTCGGTCGTGGAGGAGTACCTGGCCGCGGCCGTCGCGAGGGGCTTCCGAGAGGTCCGGATCATCCACGGCCGCGGGGTCGGCGCCCAGCGCCGGACGGTGCGGGCCGTCCTCGGCCGCTCGCCCCTCGTCCTGGAGTTCCGCGACGCGCCGCCGGAGGCGGGCGGCTGGGGCGCGACGATCGTCGTGCTCCGCGCCGGCGGGCCGGACGACCGGGGTGGGACGTTCGCGCTGCCCGACGGGCCGGGCTAGACTCCCGCCCCTCGCATGAACGCCAGACAGAGAACGACCGTCATCCGCAGCTCCGGCAGCTACGTCCCGCCCCAGGTCGTCACGAACGAGATGCTCTCCAGGATCATGGACACGACCGACGAGTGGATCGTCCCGAGGACGGGGATCCGCGAGCGCCGGTTCGTCGAGCGGGGGGTCGGACCGGCGGAGCTGGCCGAGCACGCGGCCCGCGCGGCCCTCGGGAAGGCGGGCCTGACGCCCGCCGACGTCGGCCTCGTCGTCTTCGCGACGATGACGCCGGACCACTACTTCCCGGGGAGCGGCGGCCTCCTCGCGGCGCGGCTCGGGATGTCGACGACGCACG
>CAZNSS010000701.1:0-2444 GCA_964575465.1 uncultured Holophagales bacterium
CCTTGCGAAACCTAACATCTGGTCCCTACACTATATGTAGGTCACACAATGTGACGCACCGGACGATATAGGAGGACGACGAGATGACCACCACCAACCCCAGCAAACGGAGAGACATCGGGCCTTACGACGTGATCCAGATCAAAAGCCGTCAGGACGACCGGTGGGAGGATCTGATGACGCTGCGGACGCCCGAGGAGATCGCGGATGCGAAGCGGGCGGTCGTCTCCGGCTGGACGGGGGCGTGCGGGCACGCGCACTACCGCATCCGGGCCGGTTCGGCGTGCGAGGGGGTCCTGTACGACCGGGAGCGGGCGCTCTCGGTCGAAGAGACCGTCGAGATGGTCTCCTGCCTGCTGGACGGGAAGACGCCGAAGGGATGGGAGGAGCGGCCGGCCGAGGCCGTTGCCGAGGCCGCTCAGAAGCTCGAGATGGGCGCTCAGTTCCTGCTGGATCGCTCCAAGGCGAACGAGGCGCTCCGCCTGGCGCTCGTGCGCTTCCTCGAGGACGACGCGGTGACGGGGGAGTGGCGGAAGATGGCCGCGGCGATCCCGGAGGCCGTCCGCAGCGAGATCCCGTACCTGGGCGAAGCGTGCGAAGGGGCGGGGCTGTGAGCGAGGTCCCCACCGTCCGCCGCTGCGACTGCGAGGCCGAGGCCTGCTGGGCCGACCATGTCGTCGGGGCCTGTCAGAAGCCCGGAGTCCTCCGCGTCACGTCCTACGGCATGACGCAGCGACTCTGCACCGACTGCGGCCCGACGCTCGTCATCTGCGCGGCCTGCCGGATGGGCATCTTCCGCGTGCCGGAAGCGGACGGGAGCGCCTGCTGCCCGTTCTGCGGCACGGCGGTCTGAACGAAGAGAGAGAGGAGAGGACGCGATGCCGCTCGTCACGGCCTGACAGGACCCTCGAGGGCGGGCGGGAGGTCCCCATCCTCCCGCCCGGCTTCGAGCGCCCCGAAGGGGATAGAGCTCGACAGGAGGACGACGATGAACAGGGCCAAGCGAAACCGAATCGAAGCGAGCGTCTGGTATCAGGACGCTTGGGGCTTCCGATCCTACGGTCCATGGCGCGGCCCCAAGGCCGAAGCTGCGGCCCGTGGCGAAGCCGCGAAGCTCCGTGCTGCCCATCCCCACGCTGCCTTGCAGGTCAACGTCGTCACCATAGACCCACTCGGCGGTAAGGTTTGCCGCGAGGAGATCATCCCGTGAGCGACTCCCGCGCTATCCCCTGCTACGTCCTCCGCTTCTACCGCGACGGCCGCGAACTGCGGAATCCCATCGTCCTTGACGTCCTCTCCGATGCCCTCGAAGCAGCACGCCATGATGCCGCATGGCTTGCGGGTATCGGGTCTGTTCTCGTCTCGCCCCTCCTCGATATGCGGCGCTGCGGCGCCGAGAAAGGTTAGACAATGAGCTACGCCGAAACGGGATGCTCGTCCGAACCGTCCCCCGAACGCTCCGAGTGTCTGCTCGATGGAGCACGCGGCATCTACCTTCCGCAAAGCTTCGTCCGCTGCTACGACGCGGCTTCGTGGCACGTCAAGCCGGATGACGCGGAGATCCTGGAAGCGGGACCGTACCATGAATTCTACTGGGACGCATGGAATGACGTTCTGAACTACGCCTATTACGATGACGGGCGCGGACACTGGACACTCGAACAGGACGGCGACCTCTTCGCGGTCGTCTACGTCTAGTGGCCCCATGAAATATCTCGAATGCCTGCTGGAGATCGCAGCTGGACCGCATGATTACACGCAAACCGGGTATGTGACATCTGTACACTCTGACGAATGCCGCGCATGCGCCGCCGCCTCCTGCATCGAAAGTGCTAGGCCCAGTATCGAAAGATTCCTCACCGCAACGTCAATTTTTCGTGCAGCACTAGAACGCGAGCACCATTTCGCACGGCAAGCCGATACGCTTGGGATTTGCGCGGACTCGTCACACAAAGCCGGTGAGTCCCTATTGGCCGCCATTGAGCGCTTGTAGGCTGCACACCTAACCCGGCTTCGGGCGGGGATCTTAACCGGCCTGTCCTCGCCCGGCATTTCTCGGATTGATTCGGGCGGAACCGCCGATGAGGAGGACGACATGAGACCGACGACGATCACCCGGGAAGATCAGAGGCTCGGATGCGCGGCAGCGTTCGTCGAGCGCGACTGCACGGTGCAGCACGAGGGGCGCTCATTCACGGCAGGCGGGGCGTACCGCGTCGGCACGAAGGCGCTCGTCTACGTGTCGAGCGACGGCAAGACGGTCTCGACGTGGAAGGGCGAGCTGCTGGGGACGGTCGTCTCCGCCACGCCGGTCAAGCTGTCGCAGTGGAGCCCGATGTGCGGGGCCAAGATGTACGCCTACCGCGTGGTCATGGACGCCGACGGCTCGGTCTGGTACGGCCGGGGGATGGGAGAGGGGATGTGCCTCTCGCTGCGGATGACCC
>CAZNSS010000702.1:0-2437 GCA_964575465.1 uncultured Holophagales bacterium
GAGGACGGCCGCCTCGACGTCGGCGTCGGCGAGCTCCGCGAGCGGGCGCGAGAGGCCGAGGGCGCGCGTCGCGGGGAGAAGGGCGACGGTCGGAGCGACGGACGCCATGCCGAGGCCGAGGCGCGTCGCGCGCCCCCCTGCCACGACGGCCACCGCGGCGAACGCGACCTTCGAGATCGCCTGCGCCTGGCGCGTGCCGACCTTCCGCCACGCGAACGGCGATCCCTCGGGAGGAAGCGCGACCTCGACCGCCTCGATCAGCTCGTCGGCGGCGAGGACGCTCTTCCGGTAGCCCGTGTAGAAGCCCGCGAGCGGGACGCGCCGCGCGCCGCGGAGGCTCCGAAGGACGAGCGTCGCGTCGAGGGCGGCAAGCGCCGCGACGCCGTCTGCGGCGGGGGAGCCGGAGGCGAGGTTCCCGCCGAGCGTGCCGCGGGCCTGGATCTGGCGCGCCCCGACGTCGCGGGCCATCGCGGCGAGGCGCGGGCAGCGGGAGGCGACGCGCGCGTCGTTCCGGAGCTCGAGGTAGGGGACGGCGGCGCCGACGCGGAGCGCGTCGCCCTCGAGGGAGACGCGGCGAAGCCCGTCGAGGCGCGAGACGTCGAGGACGAGCGGGAGGGTCCCTTCCTCCTCCGGCGGAGCGACGTGCCGCTCGACGAACCAGTCGGTTCCGCCGGCGAGCAGAACGGTCTTCCGGCCCTTCGCGGCGCGGGCGGCGAGGAGGCCGAGCGCCTCGGGGAGGTCGCGCGGGGCCGCGAAGGGGTGGAGGGCGACGCCGGCGAGGCTCACGGGCGCGCCTCCCTCTTCTTCGCGGCTTCGTTCACGGCGTTCACGATCCGCTGGTAGCCGGTGCAGCGGCAGACGTTCCCCGCGATCGCCTCGCGGATCTCACCCTCAGTCGGCCGCGGACGCTCGCGGAGGAGCGCCTCGGCGGAGAGGAGCATCCCGGGCGTGCAGATGCCGCACTGCGCGCCCCCTTCCGTCACCATCGCCTCCTGGAGCGGTGTCAGGTGCGCCGCGTCCCCGAGGCCTTCCACCGTCGTCACCTCGCTTCCCTCGCACTGGCCGAGGGCCACGAGGCAGGAGTTCACCGGGACGCCGTCGAGGAGGACGGTACAGGCGCCGCACTCCCCCTCGCCGCACCCTTCCTTCGTCCCGGTGAGGCCGAGCTGCTCGCGGAGGACGTCGAGGAGACGGGACGCGGGAGGCGCCTCGAGGTTCAGGAGGGAGCCGTTGACGGTGAGGGTCACGCTCATCGCGCGCCTCCCTTCGCGTGCGTCTCGAAGAGGTCCTCGGGGAGCATCGGGAGGCGGTCGAGGACGAGGCCCGTCGCGTGCTCGATCGCCGCGGCGACGGCGGGCGCCCCGCCGTCCATCGGCAGCTCGCCGACCCCCTTCGCCCCTCCGGGGCCCCGCGAGTAGGGGGCTTCGACGAGGACCGTCGTGAACGGCGGCGCGTCGAGGCTCGTCGGGACGATGTAGTTCGTCATCCGCGGGTTCAGGATCTTCCCGTCCCGCGTCACGAGCTTCTCGGTGAGCGCCCAGCCGATCGCCTGGAGCGTCCCCCCCTCGACCTGCCCGGCGCAGAGGATCGGGTTCAGGACGCGGCCGACGTCGACCGCCGCCCAGAAACCGGTCACCTTCGTCTCGAACGTGTCGAGGTCGACCTCGACCTCCGCCACGTCGCACGCCCAGCCGAAGGCCGGGTAGGCGTCCCCCGAGTAGGTCGCGTCGTCCCAGACGATTCCCTCGGGAGGCTCGTACTGGACGAGGGCCGTCGCGCGCGCGGGGTCGGCGGCGAGCCTTTCCCACGCCGCCTCGCGCGAGACGTCCGTGACGGTCGCCTCCTCTCCGACGCGGACCCGGAGCTCCCTCGCGGCGCGGTCGACGATCGAGCCGACGACCATGACGGTCCGCGAGGCGACGGTCGGCCCCGAATCGGGAACGTGCTTCGTCGACGGGACGGCGAAGTCGACGGCTTCGGTCCCGACGCCGAGGGCGTCGGCGGCGATCTGCCGGAAGACGGTCTCCGTCCCCTGGCCGATGTCCGTCGAGGCCGTCCGCACTCGGGCGCGGCCGCCGGGAAGGAGGTCGACGGCGACCTTTCCCTTCAGGTACTTCTC
This sequence comes from uncultured Holophagales bacterium, assembly GCA_964575465.1. GTDB lineage: Bacteria > Acidobacteriota > Thermoanaerobaculia > UBA5066 > UBA5066 > UBA5066. The sequence continues at coordinate 2,120 of CAZNSS010000702.1, forward strand.
GCCCGAGCCGGTGAAGCCGGCGCCGTGGAGGAAGACCGCCGCGCCGATGCCGCGGGCGACGCGCCCCGAAACGACCGGGCCGCGGGCGCGCTTCTCCGCGTACCCGCTCGCCGCCATCGCCTTCTCGACGCACTCCGAGACGCCCACCGACTCCTTCAGCGTCTGGCCCGTGGCCGTCGTGTCGCCGAGGCGAAGGACGTTCCTTTTCCGGAGCTCCACCGGCTCGATCCCGAGCGTCCGGGCGACGCGGTCGAGGTGCCGCTCGATCGCCCAGACCGTCTGCGGCGCGCCGAAGCCGCGGAAGGCGCCGTTCGGCGG
>CAZNSS010000703.1:0-2435 GCA_964575465.1 uncultured Holophagales bacterium
CGTCGCGAGGCAGCCGTAGTAAGGGGCGACCCGCAGGCCCGTCAGCGGCTTCGTCACGCGCGTGCGGATCGCCTCCTTCCCGGCGTCCTCCCAGAGGACGTCGAGGAGGTGCCGGACGCGCACCGGCCTCGTCTCGAGAGCGAAGCCGGCGGTCGCGAGCTCCTCGGCGACCGTCTCCCGGAGGTCCGGGTGCGCGTCGAGCGAGTCGCTCGCCCGGGAGAGGTTCCGGTAGCAGGCGCTGCACGGGCTGACGACCGTGGGCGGCACGCAGGAGTCCTCCCGCCCCGCGAGCTGCCGCGCCGCGAGCGTCAGCATCCTCCCGACCCGGGCGTAGGCGGGGATCCCGTTCATGGCGAGGGAGCCGGTCGCGGAGTCGAAGGGGTCCTCGATCTCCTCGAGCGTCAGGCCGAGCAGGCGCGCGACCTCGCGGGCCGAGGCATCGCCCGGCCCGGCACCATGGAGCCTCGAACAGCCGGGGTCGTAGCCGTAACGCACCTGGGTGCGCCCTCCTCCCGGCCGGATGATTCGCCGTCAGGGCGGGCGCTTCCATGATCCGTGCGCATCATTTCCGCCTGGAGGGGCACGGCGACCCGCAAGCTATACTGCCGTCACGACTTCTCGACAGGGCAGGCCCCGGCGGAGGGTGTCCGCTCCCACGGTTGGCGTACGGAGGCGTTCGTGGTGGTTCTCGGCAACGGGACGATCCTCGGCCGGTACCGGCTCGAGGAGCGCGTCGGAGCGGGCGGCATGGCCGAGGTGTGGCGGGCGCTCGACCTCGGGCTCGAGCGGAACGTCGCCGTGAAGGTGATGTCGATCGACGCCGTCGTCGCCGACCCGTCGTTCGTCCCCCGCTTCCTGCGCGAGGCGAAGCTCTCGGCCCGCCTCGAGCACCCGCACATCCTCCCGATCTACGACTTCGGGCAGGTCGACGAGCTCCTCTTCATCGTGATGCCGCTCCTGCCGGGCGGGACGCTCCGCGACCGGGCCCGGGAGGGGGTCTCCCACATCGTCGCGATGGAATGGCTGAAGTCTCTCGCGTCCGCCCTCGACTACGCGCACGGCGAGGGGGTCGTCCATCGCGACGTGAAGCCGGCGAACGTCCTCTTCGACAAGACGGGCCGGCTCTTCCTCGCCGACTTCGGACTCGCCCGCGAGGCCCGCAGCGAGAGCCTGACCGTGGCCGGAACCGTCCTCGGCACGCCGGTCTACATGTCGCCCGAGCAGGTGCGGGGCGAGCAGGCCGGGCCGCGCTCCGACCAGTACGCCCTCGGCGTCCTCGCCTACTACCTGCTCACCGGCACTCCGCCGTTCGAGGCGAACTCGGTCTTCGTCGTCATGGAGAAGACGCTGCGCGAGGAGCCGGCCCTCCCCTCGACGCTGAACCCGGTCCTGCACCGCTCGGCGGACTACGTCCTCCTGAAGGTCCTCGAGAAGCGGCCAGCGGAGCGGTTCGAGTCGTGCGGGGAGTTCGTCCAGCACCTCGAGCGCGCCTCGCGGCGAGGGACCGACCCGGGCGCGCAGCCGCACCCCTGAGCTTCCCGCCCGCGGCAGGAGCCGCTTGCTATCCTGCCCGAGTGCCCGACGCCGCCCTCTGGCTCCTCGCCCTTCTCCTCGTTCTCGCCGGGATCGCGGGGGCGGTCCTCCCGGCGATACCGGGGGCGCCGCTCGTCTTCGGCGGCCTCCTCCTCGGCGCGTGGATCGACGGCTTCGCGAAGGTGGGCTGGTTCCCGCTCGTCGTCATCGGCCTCCTCGCGGTGACGACGTTCGTCGTCGACGCCGTGGCGACGGCGCTCGGCGCCAGGAGGGTCGGCGCGAGCCCGCTCGCACTCGTCGGCGCCGCCGTCGGGACCGTCGCCGGCCTGTTTTTCGGCTTCGTCGGGGTCCTCGCGGGCCCGTTCGTCGGGGCGGCGCTCGGTGAGTACGTCGCCCGGAAGGACCTCCGGCAGGCGGGCCGGGCCGGCCTCGGGACCTGGCTCGGGATCGTCCTCGGCAGCGCGGCGAAGGTCGCCCTGATCCTCGCGATGATCGGCGTCTTCGCCGTGGCGTGGCTCGTGTGAGCACCGTCCGCTGGCCCGAAGGGGGCGGAGCGCTCTTCGCGGGTCTCCCCGACGGAGTCGCCGCCGGGTTCACGACGCTCGAGCTCGTCCCGGACGACCTCGAAGCGGACGAGGGGGCCCGGCACCTCGCGGCGCTCCTCGGCGCCGCCGGGGCGCCCGTCGCGCGCCTCAAGCAGGTGCACGGGGCCGCCGTGGTGGAGGCGAGAGGGATCCCTCCTGGCGAGGTCGTCGTCGCCGGCTTCGGCGACGCCGTGCTGACGACCGAGAAGGGCCTCGTCGTGGCGATCGCGACGGCCGACTGCGTCCCGATGGTCCTCGTCGACGCCGAGGCGGGGGCCGTCGTGGCGGTTCACGCCGGCTGGCGCGGGACGGCGGCCC
>CAZNSS010000704.1:0-2433 GCA_964575465.1 uncultured Holophagales bacterium
CGCCGTGCCCCCGGCGGCCCCGGCTTCCTGCGTCCCGTCGCCCGGCAGTCCGCCCGCGGCGTCGAGGAGCTCCTTCTTCAGGCGCGAGAAGCCGAGCTCGCCGTAGAAGGCCGCGAGCGCGGCGAAGCGCCCGGGCTCCCCGGCCGGAAGAGCGAACGCCTCGAGAAGGGTTTCGCGGCTCTCCCCTCCCGGCACGGGCGCGTCGCGCCGCACCGTCGCGAGCTCCCGGGAGCGGAAGGCGTCGCCCTTCCCCGACTCGAGCGCCTCGCGCCTCTTTCCCTTCAGCGCGTCGAGGTGGGCGTAGATCTCCTCGAGCGGGCCGAACGAGGCGACGAGCTCTTTCGCTCCCTTCTCGCCGATCCCCTTCACCCCCGGGATGTTGTCGGAGGCGTCGCCCATCAGGCCGAGGACGTCGGTGACCCGCTCCGGCGGCGCGCCGAAGAGCTCGGCGACGCCCGCCCCGTCGAGGAGCTTCTCGTGCACCGGGTGCCAGACGGCGACCTCGTCCCCGCGGACGAGCTGGAAGAGGTCCTTGTCGGCCGAGACGACCTCGATCCTGAGCCCCGCGCGGGCGCCCTTCTCCGCGAGCGTGCCGATCAGGTCGTCGGCCTCGAAGCCGGGCTCCTCGACGACGGCGAGCCCCATCGCCCGGCAGAGCGCCTTGACGTCGGCGACCTGCGGGACGAGGTCGTCCGGCATCGCCGAGCGCGTCGCCTTGTAGCTCGGGTCCATCTCGTGCCGGAACGTCTTCTCGGGGCGGTCGAAGCAGACGGCGACGGCGTCGGGCTTCCGCTGCTGGAGGAGCTTCCGCAGCATCGTCGCGAAGCCGTAGGTCGCGTTCGTCGGGCGGCCGTCGGGCGCGGTGAGCGGGCGGATCGCGTGGAAGGCGCGGTAGAGGTAGCCCGAGGCGTCGAGGAGCGCCAGCGTCTTCGTTTCCGGCATGTCGGCCGGAGTCTATCGGGCGGCGCCGACCGTAAGATCGGACGAGGCCCGCCCGTGTCGTCCGTCCCGCTTCCCCCCGCTCCGCCCGTCACGAACGCCCGGGTGGCCTCCGCCCTACTCGCCCTGGCCGACGCCGAGCCTCTCGGGGCCCGCCCCGCCACCGAGTACCGGTCGGCCGCCGCGACGCTCCGCCAGCTTCCCGAGGAGCTTCACGGGAGGAGGATCCACCTCGGGAGCCTCCCGCACGTCTCGCCCCGCGCCGCCGACGTCATCGCCGCGTTCCTCTCCTGCGGCTCCGACGAGTCGGTCGGCGACCGGCTCTCCGCGCTTCTCGACCGCGACGACCCGGCGGGCGAGCGGAAGCGCGAGTTCCTCTCCCGCGCCGACGTCGACCGGATCCTCGCCGCGCCCGGCGGCGTCTCGCTCGCCGACCTCCGCGCCGACGTCCACCTCCACACCGACCGCTCCGACGGGAAGATCCCGCTCGCCGACCTCCACCGCGCCCTCGCCTCGCGCGGAGACCGCTACGCCCTCCTGACGGACCACGCCCGCGACTGCGCCGTGGCGGGCGGGCTCCACGCGGGGGACTTCGCCGTCCAGCGGCGCGAGCTCGACCGGCTGAACGCGAGGACGGGCGACGAGTTCGCGATGCTCCTCGGCGCCGAGGCGAACATCGCCGAGGACGGGACGATCGACGTCACGCCGGCGAGCGTCCCGGTCCTCGACGCCGTCGTCGCCTCGATCCACACGGAGCTCCGCTCGGCGAAGGACCAGACGGCCCGCCTCGTGCGCGCCGTCGAGACCCCGGGCGTCGCCGTCCTCGGGCACCCGAAAGGGCGCCTCTACAACATGCGGACCGGCGTCAAGGCGAGCTGGGACCGGGTCTTCTCCGCGGCCGCGGGGCGGGGCGTCGCCGTCGAGATCAACGGCTGCCCGGAGCGCCAGGACCTGCCGCCGTCTCTCGCGCGGACGGCGCTGGCCGCCGGCTGCCTCTTCGCCCTCTCGAGCGACGCCCACGCGCACCGGCACCTCGACTTCCAGCGCTTCGCCCTCGCCATCGCCCGCCTCGCCGGCATCCCGCCGTCGCGGATCGTCAACACGTGGCCGAGGGAGCGCTTCGAGGAGTGGCTCGAGGAGAGACGGCAGGGCTGAATCCCCCGCCGCCGCAACAGCGCGCTTGATATCGTGGCGCCCCTGAAGTCCGGAAGAAGGAGGAACCGATGGGTCTATTCGGCAAGTCTCTCGAAGACAAGACCGCCGAGGCGGTGAAGAGCCTGCGCGGCAGCATCAAGGGGCTGAAGAGCCTGGACGCCACCGTGGACGGGAAGACCGTCACCCTGACGGGCGAGGCCGAGAGCATCGAGGCCAAGGGCAAGGCCATGGCCGAGTTCAACAAGCTAGTCGAGACCGAGAACACGCTCAACAACATCAGGGTCGCCCAGGCGGCCGCGGTCGCCGCCCCGCCGCCGGCGGCGGCGGCCGTCGTCACCG
>CAZNSS010000705.1:0-2431 GCA_964575465.1 uncultured Holophagales bacterium
CAGGTAGAGGTTGCCGTCGGAGTCGACGACGCGCGCGTCGTAGCTCCCGTCGCCCGAGGCCGACGGGGTCACGACCGCGTGGAGCCGGCCGATCGCCGCCTCCGGCGGCCGGACGGCGCGGACCCGCTCCACGCGGAGCGGGAGACCCATGAGGCCGCGCGTGCCGAGCTCGAAGACGCCTGCCGTCTGGAACGCGAGCTCGACGAGACGCGGCGCGACGAGAGTCGGCCGGTCCGCCGGGGCGTGGTTCGGCGGGAGCGCGTCGGAGAAGAGGCCGACGACGCCCGAGCCGTTCTTCCAGGCGCTCTCGAGGACCTGGTACGCCGGGCCGTGGAAGTAGACGTTGTAGATCTCCGGCGCGGCGAGCGCCGCGCCGCCGTTCTCGAGCGCCGCCGCGCACGTCTCGGCGCGCGCGTCGCCCCTCTCGAGCCTCACGCGGGCGCGGAAGTGGACCGTCTCCTGCGGCTCGGCCTGCCCGGGAAGCGAGCGCCTCCCGACGAGGCGGCACTCCGCCTCGACGGCGTCGCCCGACGGGCGGAGGACCGCCTCGACGCGGACCGTCCGCGGCTCGTCGCGGTAGAACTTGAAGGGGGCGAGAAAGTCGACGTCCTCGACGGCCGCGACACGGAACCCGGGGACGAGGGCCGCCGCGGCCTCCGCGAACGACTCGATCCCCATGACGCCCGGCAGGACCGCCGTGCCGTCGATGCGGTGGTCGAAGAGGAACGGCTGGACCTTCGGGTCGAGGTCGGTCTCGACGACGAGGCCGCCGTGGAGGTGGAAGGCCGCGAGGCGGCCGGTCATCGGGCCCCGCGGGACGAACGGAGCGGCGGCCGGGTCGAGGCCGCCCGTCTCGTCCCACTCCCGCGCGAGGATGCCGAGGCGGAGCCCCTCGACGATCTCGCCCGCGAAGGACGAGGAGACGAGCTCGCGGCGGATGATCGGGATCCCCGCCGCCGCCGGCAGCATGTCGATGCCGGCGAGCTCCATCATCTTCGGGATCGAGCCGCGGGTCGCCATGCCGATGTCGCCCCAGGCCGTCCAGTCGAGCGCGATGCCGCGGGTACCGGGGCGCGCCGTGCGGAAGCTCGAGGAGACCTTGCAGAGGAGGTCGTTCGCCGAGCTGTAGTCGGTCTGGCCGCCGTTGCCGAAGCGGCCCGCGACGGAGCTGAAGGCGACGGTCGCGCCGATCGGCGTCGAGCCGAGCGCCTTGAGCAGGTTGAAGAAGCCGTCGGCCTTCACGTCGAAGACGAGGTCGAACTCCTTCGGCTCCTTGTCTTTCAGGAAGCGGCTGATCTCGAGGCCGGCGCCGTGGAGGAGGACGTCGACCTTCGGGCCCTTCTCCTTCACTGAGGCGACGATCTCGGCGACGCGCGCGGCGTCGCGCAGGTCGCCCGCGTACCAGTGGACGGTGCCCCCCGCGGCCTCGACGGCGCGGATGGCGGCGATGGCCGCGGCGAGCCGCTCGATGCGGGCGAGCTCCTTCTCGACGAGGGCGGGCGTGGCGCGCTCGCCCTTCGCCTTCAGGCGCTCGAAGATCTCGCGCTTCAGGCCGTCCCTGTCCGTGGCGAAGCGGGCCAGGTCGGGATCGCTCCGGTCGGGCTCGGGGAGGAGGTCGAGGAGGTGGAACGTGCCGCCGGAGGCGGCGGCGAGGTCGGTCGTGATGGCCGAGACGATGCTCCCGGCCGCGCCGGTGACGAGGAAGACGCTTTCCCTTCCGAGCGACATGCCGGGGGTGCCGTCCTCGACGGGCATCTCGCGCATGCCGACGGACGTCCGGAGGCCCTCGGCGTAGCCCACCTCGACGCAGCCCGGGTCGCGCAGCGCCTCCTCGATGAGGAGGTCGGCGACGACGGAGGGCGCCGCGTCGGGCCCGAAGTCGACCGCCTTGACGGTCGCTCCGGCCTTCTCGCGCTTGAAGGCCTTCGTGAACCCGGTGACCGCGCCACCGAGCGGGGCGACGGCGCCCGCGGCGTCGTAGCCGTGACGGCCGCCGAGGCGCGTGGCCGAGACGAGGAACGTGCCGGGGGCGCCGAGCGCCTCGTAGAGGGCGCGGGCCGAGGCGTAGAGGTTCTTGACGCGGACGCGGAGCGCCTCCCGGAAGACCGCGAGGTTCATCTCCTCAAGGCTTCCCTCGAGGTCGAGAGCCGGGAGCCAGTAGAGACCGTGGACCGGACCGCCGGCCGTCCACTCCGCGAGCCTCTCGGCGAGCTCCTCCGCCGGGGCCCCGTTCTCGAGCGTCAGGACGTCGACGCCGCGGGTCCGGAGCCTCTCGACGAGGGCTTCGGCCGCGCCGCCGCGGTCGAACATGACTGCGACGCGGGCACCCGCGCCGAGCGACACGCCCGTCGGCCTGCAGGACGGGAGGGCGGGGCGGAGAACGGGGACGGCGACGCGGCGCGGGATTTTCGCGGCCTCGGCAAAGCTGCCG
>CAZNSS010000706.1:0-2428 GCA_964575465.1 uncultured Holophagales bacterium
TTCACGCGCGCGTCGACGTCCCAGGTGAAGTCGCAGCCGACGCCGAAGCCGCCGAACATGCCGCGGAGCGTGAACGCGAACGCATCCGAGAGGGGGAGGGCGAGGCGTGCGCCGACGAGCGGGTCGACCCAGTCGGCGCTCGCCTTCGACGTTCTCGTCTCCTGATTCGTCCGGAGCTCGATCTTCGTCGAGAGCGACGTGTAGCGGGCCCCGCCAACGACCTCGAACACGGGAGTGAACCGGTACGAGCCCGTCGCCTCCACGAGCCACTCGTCCATGTCCGCCTCAGCCGTGGCCCGCCCTCCGTCGCCGGTCCCCGTCCCGCCGAGGCCCATGTAGACGACGTCGGCCGAGACGGCCCACTTCGGGGCCTCGCCGCGGTAGTCGGCGAGCGCCCCGAACTGCAGGTTCTCGAGGATGTCAGACGCCGGGACGTCGATCTCGCCCGTCACCGGGCCCGCGCCCACCGTGCCGGACATCCCGGCCCCCATGAAGTAGGCCTCGACGGTGTGCTTCAGCCCGGTCGACTGCGCCGTGGCGACCGGGGCCGCGAGGGCGAGGGCCAGGGCCGTGAAGATCGTTTCGAGCTTGCGCATGGTCATCTCCTGTTCCGGTCTCTTCGGCGAGGGATCACATCCCTGCCAAACATGCCGAGACGGCGACCGGAACGAAGGGATTCTAGTTCCGCCGGGATGTATCGATTTCCGGCAGTCTCGTCGGCGAGCTCACGAGCCGGGAGAGCCGCTGAGCGAGCCCCGCCCACGGACCTGTTCGCGCTCCCAGGAGGTCCGGTGAAGGTTCGCCTCCTCCATCGAGCGGAATTTCCGGACACCCGGTGTGAAACGCCAGGGATGAAGAGCGAACGCCAGCTCCGTCAGGTCGCAGGCGATGCGCAGGTTGCCGGGATCGAGTGGAGGGAGCGGCCTCGCGGCGGGCATGTCGGCGACGTGACGGTACTTCCGGACCGGCATCAGTCGCCCTCCAGGTCGAAGGCGGCACGGATCCGGGCCGCGTCCGCACGGTCCTGCGGCCTGACGGTGTCCTTCTTCATCCGGTAGAGCATGCGCGGCGTCGCGACCCGGACCGGCAGATCACCGAGCTGGATGATCTCCGATCCGGCAACCAGGTCTTCGTAGGAGAACGCCTCGCCGAGACGGGTGAGGATGTCCATCGAGTAGCGGGCGTGCGGGGGCACGTACTCCACTGCGGGGTAGTCGCCAGCGAGCTCTGCGGCGTCGATCTCGTCCACGTGCGGGTCGTTGAAGAGGGCTTTCAACGCCCTCTTGAGCTTCTCGATGTTCTCCTTCCGGGGAGAGACGAAGAAGTCCATGTCGTGCGTCGCACGTGGCAACCCCTGCGCCGCCATCGCCATCGAACCGATGAGCACGAAGTCGACATCTTCACCCACGAGCGCGGCCAGGATTTTCCGGGCTTCCTCGATCGTCATGTCAGCTCTCGCCCGGAGAATACTTTGGCCGGGGCCGGAAGAGGCTGCCGGTCACGGTCAGCGGGCGAAGTGGGCCGCCAGGCCCGCCGGGACCGCGGGGCCCGCTTCCGACCCCGCCAGCCGTGTCCACCAACAGAGCTTCGGGTTCTTGAGGACCCTCCCACATTCCGGAACGATCGTCTCCGGGGCGCCCGCAATACGTTCCGTAATATGCTATGTTCCACGGTATGCGGAACACCCGCACCAGAGGGACGACGCTCGCGCAGGCTCTCTCCTTCGTTCGTCGCCGGCTACCGCCCGGCTGGACCGCGGAGGAGCGATGGGGAGAACGAACCGGCACGCTGACGCTCTGCGGGACAGACAGGCGCCGCGCAGATTTCGCGCTCGTCGTTCGCAAGGGGCTGGTGCCGCGCGACGTCCGGGTCCTCGTCGCAGAGACGCGCGAGCCTACGCTCGTGATCTCGTCGTACCTGGGCGCCCGAGCGCGGGAGCTCCTCGCCCAGGCGGGCGTGAGCTACGCCGACACCACCGGGAACCTGCGGCTCGTGGCGAGCAGTCCTGCAATTTTCATGGAGGGCGTGGGCGCAGAGAAGGATCCTGATCGGACGGCGCGCCCGCTTCACAGCCTTCGTGGGGCAGCCGCGGGACGCGTGGTTCGAGCCCTCTGCGAGTTCAAGCCGCCGTTCGGGGTGCGCACCCTGGCGGCGGCGTCGTCGACGCCGTTGGGGACGGTGTCCCGAGTCGTGAGCTTCCTCGAGACGGAGGCGCTACTCACGCGCGACGCGCGCAAGCAGGTCGTTACCGTCGACTGGCCAGCGCTACTGGGTCGTTGGTCCAAGAACTACGGCGTCGCCACGACCAACGTGATGCACGCGTACCTCGAGCCCCGCGGGCTCGACGGGCTGTGGCCAAAGCTCTCGAGGCTTTCGCGCTACGCCGCGACGGGCTCGATCGCCGGTACGAGCGTCGCACCAACGCGCC
>CAZNSS010000707.1:0-2427 GCA_964575465.1 uncultured Holophagales bacterium
GGTCGACACGGCCGTGGCCTCGTCCTAGGGCGCGGACGGCGGAGTCGCCGGCGGGGGCGCGAGCTCCTCGACGCGGAGGATGCTCTCCCCGTGGACCGTCAGCCGCACGGTCGCGCCGCTCCGGACCGGCCCGCCCCGCACCGAGCTGCGGTTCAGCCCCGGGACCTTCGTCTGGCCGTCCTCGATCCGGAAGAGCCGGTCGCGGATGAAGAACGTCTCGACCCCCTTGTGGTCCGACGTCGCGGGCGAGAGGCGTTCGACGACCCCCTCCACGGACTCCACGGCACGGCTGTCGAGCCACTCCGCCGCGTTCCGGTGCCGCGAGGAGATGCCGTGCGCCGAGACGGCCGCGAGGCCTCCCCAGCCGACGATCCAGAGGATCGCGAAGAGCCGCGCCGCACGTTCCGGGCGCTTCCAGACGACGGCGAGGAGAAGGACGCCGACGAGGACGCCGCCGACGCCGCTCGCGATCGTCCCGCCGAAGGGGGCGCCTTCCGTCCGGATGTCGTAGAGGACCTTCGTCTCGCCGCTCACGGCGCGGGATCATGACCGAACGCGGGCGCCGGCGCGAGCCGGACGCGCGCTGGAGCCTTCGGCGGCCCCGCCACGACGAAAGGGACGGGCGCCCCGTGCCTCGCGGCACGGGGCACCCGTCGGCGGCGAAGGGGCGGGGCCGTCAGTCCTTCAGGCGGACGGCGGCGATGAAGTTCGCCGGACGCGGCCCCGGGCGGTAGACGTAGAACCTCGCGAAGCGGGCGTCCCCCGCCTTCTTCAGCTCCGCGCGGAAGGCTTCGACGGTGGTGACGGCCCTGCCGTTCACCTCCTGGACGACGTCCCCCTCGCGAAGGCCGGCGTCGGCGGCCGCCGAGACGTTCTTGACGTGAGTCAGGACGACGCCCTCGATCTCCTTGCCGACCGAGTAGCTGCGCCGCAAGGCCGGCGTCAGATCCTCGACGGAGATCCCGATCTTCTCCTTGTGCTCGTCGCCGGCCGGCTCCGGCTCGGTGGCCTCGCCCTCCTCGCGGCGCGTTTCGAGCGTCGCGACGGTCGTCTTCTCCTGGCCTCCCCGGATGTAGGTGATCGTGACCTTCGTCCCGGGACGCTTGCTGGAGACGTAGTCGATCAGGTCGCGGTTGCTCTTCACCGGCGTCTGGTCGACGCGGACGATGACGTCCTCGTGGCGGATCCCCGCCTTGTCGGCGGGCATCCCCTTCTCCACGGACTGGACGAGCGCGCCGTCGCGGCTCTTCAGGCCGAGCGACTCCTGCACGTCGGGATCGATCGGGCCGATCTGGATCCCGAGGAACCCGCGGACGACCTTCCCTTCCTTCAGCTGCGGGAGGAGCCTCCGGGCGACGTTGATCGGGACGGCGAACCCGATGTTCTGGGCGAAGCGCGAGATGGCGGTGTTGATCCCGATGACCTCGCCGGCGACGTTCACGAGGGGACCGCCGGAGTTGCCGAAGTTGATCGCCGCGTCGGTCTGGATCAGGTTCTCGAACGAGCGGGTCACGTTCGACAGGCCCGGCGCGCGCCCCTTGCCCGAGACCACGCCGACGGTGACGGTCTTCTCGAACTGGAGCGGGTCGCCGATCGCCATGACCCACTCCCCGACGCGGATTCCGTCCGAGTCGCCGAGCGCGAGGGTCGGGAAGGGCTTCGTCCCCTCGATCTTCAGGAGCGCGAGGTCGGTCGCCGGATCCCGCCCGACGACCTTCGCCTTGTAGACGTCGGTCTCCGCCACCGTCACCTCGACCTTGTCGGCGCCGTCGATGACGTGGTTGTTCGTCAGGACGAGGCCGTCGGCCTCGATGAGGAAGCCCGTCCCGCCCGACTGCTGCTGCTCCTCCTCGTCGTCGCCGGAGCCCTGGCGGCGATCCGGACCGAAGAAGGGGTGGAACGGCGTGCCGTCGCCGAAGAAGCGGTCCATCCCGCCCTTCTTCTGGTCGGGCCTGATGATGTCCGTCGACCGGATCGAGACGACGGCCGGCATCACCCGCTCGGCGATGTCGGCGAACGACGGGAGGCCCGCGCCGGTGGAGCGCGCCGCCGCCGGGGCCGCCGCGGCTGCCGGGGCGCCGGCCGAGCCCGACGGGTCCGCGGAGGCCGGACGGGTGAAGTCGAGGCTCCCCGCGAGGATCATCCCGAAGACGACCGCTGCGAGAACGAGTGCCGTGAGCGAGAGAACCTTGGTCCTGGTCTGCATGGTCTCCTTCTTCATCACGACCGGCCGGGAGCAAGGCGCGTGCCTGCCCTACCGCGTCGATCAGGCCGGTTCAGAACCAAGCATTGTCACCCGGCACGACCTCACCTGGGAAGGAGGGGTCGGGGCGGCGCGGCGCGCTGGTCGAAGCCGTCGAGCTCTTCCGGGCGGATGTTGTAGAGGAAGGTGATCGTCACCCCCTCGCGCGGGTTCGGGAAGTCGGG
>CAZNSS010000708.1:0-2422 GCA_964575465.1 uncultured Holophagales bacterium
TGACCGCCATCGGCAACAGCCGGGAGGAGGTCGAGCACCTCTACGCCCGGACCCTGACGATCCTGGACCGGGAAACCTCGTACGGCCGCTGAGCCGGGCCGCCCGTCGGCGGACGGCCCGGACTAGCGGCTCCGCCGTCCTGCGCCCGCAGTCAGTCGCGCGCGACGAGGGCGGCGGAAACGAGGATCGCGTCGTTCGTCCCCTGGTCGATCGTCGTCGCGTACGCGCCGACGAGACCCCCGGCGGGCGAGATCCGGAGGAGGGCGGCGGGAGGCCCGTCGCCGAGCCCGCGGGCCCGGAAGAGGTCGTCGACCTGGATCCCCCCGGCGAGAGGGACGTTCACGTCGAAGGCGTCGAGGAGCGCGCCGCCGTCGCCGATCACCTCGACGCGCGCGCGGACGTTCGTCCCGTCGGCGAACGGCGTCATCTCGACGAGCGCGAGGTTCGTCCTGAAGGACGGTCCGCCGAGGACGCCGAAGAGCTCGATCGACTCCCCCGCCCCGGCCATCTGGAACGAGTTCAGCGGCGGCAGCGGGACGCCGTAGGTTCCGCCGTCGGACCTCACCGTGTAGGCGCGCGACGTCACGCGGACTCCCGTCCCGGCAACCCAGCCGTTCGAGACGAAGCGGAGGCGCGCGACCCCCTCCTGCCGGAAGACCGCTGCGAGCGCGTCGCGGACGACCTTGCCCTCGCGCGGGAGGAGCGTCAGCGTGACGATCGTCTCGTTCGCGAGGGAGTCCCACGGCTTGGCCGCGAGCGTGACGCTCGTGGGTTCGTCGCTGTCGTTGTAGAGGAAGAGGTCGCTCCGGAAGCGGGCCCCGTTCTTCCCGTCGGCGTGGACGAGGGCCGGGATCGCCCGCGCGACCGAGGCGGGGAGATCCGGGCGCCAGGACGTCGGATCGTTCGTCGTCTCGTCGATCGACGCGACGAAGGGGACGACCTCGCCCCGGCTGGGCGCGTAGTCGAGGGCGCCCGCGCGCCAGGGCTCGACGCCGAGAAGCGAAGCGAGGCCGTTGACCTGCGTCGTGCCGCCCGGCGCCGCCTGGAACGTGACGTCGGGCCGCCCGGCCCAGCCCGACTCCGCGGCGGCCCGGAGCGAGACCTCCGCGCCCCGCCCCGCAACGTCGATCCCGGCGACGTTCGTCCGGTATCCCGCGCCCGGCAGGGCCCCGGCGAAGCTGAGCGGAAAGCGCGCGCTGGACGACGCGAAGAGGTCGACGGCGCCGAGCGACATCCCGAAGGCGCCGCTGGCCGAGGCGGTGTACGTGCGGCTCGTCGCGGAAACGGTCCGCGTCCCCTCCGGAGAGAGGAAGAGGGCGCCTGCGCCCTCCACGACGCCGAAGAGCCCGGAGAGGACGTCGGGAACGACCCGGATCTCTCCAGCGCCGAGGGTCAGGGAGGCCTCGCTCGGCGCGCCGACTCCTCCCGGCACGAAGCGGAGGTCGAGGCGGAGCGCTTCGGGCCCGGGGTTCCGGAGGAGGAGGTCGCTCTTCCAGAAGGCGCCTCCGAGGCCCGCGGACCGCGCCACGGCGGGTATGACGAGCCTCTGGCGGAGCGAGCCCTTCACGACGCCCCACTCCTGGACGACGTCGGAGCCGCCCGCGCCAACGTCACCGGAGGGGCCGCCGCCGACGCAGCAGTAGGGCACGACCGAGCCGGAGTCGAAGACGAACGGCGCGCCTTCGGCGAGGCGCTCGACGTCGAGGTGGACGAAACCCTTCGTCGACTGCTCGTTCAGGAAGAGCTCGTCCCGGGCCCGCGGGGCCGGCTGTCCCTCCTCCCAGAGTGCGAGCGCCGGGTCCTTGAAGAGGCGCCCGTCGAGCTGCGGACGCGGACGATGGACCTGGACGAGGAGCTTCCTCCCGGAGGCGCCGACGTGGAGCGCCTCGACCTCGGGGGCCGTCGGATCGCTCCACATTTCCACGAGGCCCGCCCCGGGCGCGTGCTTCGCGAGGACGGTCGGCTTTCCGGGGCCGCGCCGAAGGACCCAGGCCCCCTCGAAGTCGACCGTCGGGACCACGAAGAGCGAGGTCAGGTGCGTCGGCCAGTCCGTCGTCGTCGCGGTCGAGACGGCGACCTCCCTCGCCTCTCCGCCCGAGACGAAGTAGAGCCCGCGGGTCGAGGAGAACGGAGGCGGGAGGGCCGAGCCGGTCCACGCCGCGACCTCGACGTAGGCGCCTCCCGACGCGAGCCAGCCTTCCAGCCCGGGGACCATCTGCGGCAGGTCGAGGAGCTTCTCGACCCCCGAGCCCTCGCCGACCTTGCAGAGCGCCTGCGGAGGCTTCGCCGGACCGGCGGCCCCGGGCGCCCGGAGCCGGCCCGCGGCAAGGACGGCGCTGCCGTCGCGGTCCGTCCCGACGAGACGCGCACCGCCGCTCCCGTCGTCCTCCCATCCCGGGAACTCCGCGAGGACGCGGAGCGC
>CAZNSS010000709.1:0-2421 GCA_964575465.1 uncultured Holophagales bacterium
CGCGGTCCCGGTTTCAGTGACGGGTTCAGAAGGCTGGCGAAATCCGAGCAACGAGCCGGTAGTCGATCCGGCGATGGCCCCCCGCGTCTCGGTCCTCCTGCGGTATCCCAACTAAGCCCGCCTTCACGCACTCACGGACGCGCACGGCCCAGCGCCGAATCCCCCGCAGTGGGGAGAGGGGGCCACCCTACCCCTCGGCATTCCTTACCTGCCTGCTGGCCCTCACGAGCCGGTGAACCAGAGCGGGCATCCCGTGGTGGTTCGGCATCGGTATCCCTGCCATCCCGAACCAGAGGGTGCGGTAGTAGACCCTCTCCGGGGCGTTGGAGTAGAAGAACCTCTTCGCGTCCCTCTGGTCCACGGTCGTCTCCGCGTACCCCCTCCCCTCCACGTCCCTCGCCGCCTGGATCAGAAGCTCCCTTGCGAGCCTGCCCCACGCTTGGGCGTCCGGGGGGAGCGTGCAGTTCGGGTCTGCGGCAACCACCTGCCCCGTTTGACATCCAGGCCCCAGACCGGCTTTGCCATCGCCAACTGGATCACGATGCCCGCCGTCGCCTCCAAGAGCTTCGCCTTGATACGGAACTCCGGTGTAAGGGTCGCAGGGCTCTTCGAGTCCTCCACCACCCTCTCCCCCGTCTCCACATCCACATAGGTCGCATCCGCTATGTAGGTGCAGACAAGGTGCCCGTTCACCACCAGCGGGAACTTCACTTGCCTCTGAAGTCCAGCGATCTTCCCCGCCTTCTGGAGCAACTCTAGCTGGTGCCATCTCGTCGCCTCCCACTTGGAGTCGAACCTGATCCCGTTGACCGTGGTCTTCTTCGCCCCGAACTTGTTACGTCTCACAGGCCGCGCTTGATGGCGGCGACCGCCTTGCCGTGGGTAATCAGGTGGTTACGGATCTCGTCCCCGATCATCTTGATGATTTCCTCGGCTTCCCCCGTCCCCTGCGAGGCGTCCGCGACGAGGAAGAGCCTGATCCTGTCGAACTCAGGGCTCTGGATCAGGAGCTTGATAGCGTTCTCCAAGCCTCTCTGCGTAACTGCTTTCATGCGGTATTCCTTTCGAGCGCGACGATGAGTCGCGCACGTTCGTTCTTCCTGTTCACCGGGACCACCTCCGAGCGAATCATGTAGACGTGGGCCTCCGGATGGAATGCCCCACGCTCTCCCAATCCACGCCGGATGAGAACCCAGGGGCGGGGGAGCCGGGCCATCGACCCGAACTCCCCCACCCGCGAGTACCACGTAAAGCCCAGCCCGACGGCTTCTCCGGCCGCTACTGGCTCCTCCCGTGAGATCGCCCACCCGGCGGCGAGGAGGTCTTTAAACTGCTTCTCCGCGCTGCTGGTGGGGATCTCCGAGTTCACCTCGAAGCTAACTCGCCGGGGTCGGCTCATCCTTGGGCGCCTCGATGGGGGCCGGTGGCGGGTTGATGCTCTCGATGGCGACCACGTTCTCGGTGGGGATGGCGAAGACCTTCTCCCCCTTCGCCCAGACGACGGCCATTCCGCCGTCGAAGGTGACAGTCGAGTCCTTGAACGTGAGTTCGCTGGAGGTGAGAGTACGGAAGACGATCCTGGTGTTCATGCGTTCTCCTTCTTGCCCCGGAAGTAGTACCGAAAGACCTTGCGCCCTTCGGCTGTGGTGTGGTGGAAGAGGCAGTCGATCTCGTAGCCGTTCTGCCTAAGTTCCGAAACGTCGGTAGCGACTGCGACGCTGCCCGTCCAGCTTGCGATCTCCTGGGTCGTCGCTCCGAATCCCTTCTGCGACTTGATGATCCGGAGCGTCTGGGCGAGGCGCTCGGAGCGGTCAACGTTGGCGTTGTGCATTAGAAAAGCTCCTTCTGGCCTGCTGCGCGCAGGGCCTCGCGTTCCTTGACCTCCCGGTAAGCCTTGAGCGCCTCGTCGGCGTCGATCTTGAACTTGTGCTCGGAGATGACGCGGCCGAACCTCGCGAATGGAAGGATGTCTACCTTCTCCTTGCCGTCCGTGTCGATATAGAGAGCCCATGCCATTACTTCCCCTCCCCCCCCGCCCCTGCGAGGCGGCGCCAGCGGGCGTCGGCCTCGGCTTGGGTGCGGCCCCAGGCCGAAATGTGGTGGGAAGTTATGACGAGTCCGCCGTCGCACTCATCGGCGCCGCATCGAACCACGAACCACACGCCCCGTTCGCCCGTGGCTGGCTCGTTTCCGCACACCGGGCACCCCGGCAGCGTCCGCGGCGCGGTCACTCCCGCACCTCCGCCTTGATGTCGTAGTAGCGGTCGAGCGCCTCTTCGATCGCGTGGAGAATTCGGCAACCCGGCTCCTTGCTCTCTGGCGAGCGCACGAAGATGTCCGCCGGATAAACCTCCACGAGCATCCGCCGCGTCTCTTCCGCCCATTCGGGCAGCCCGAGCGGCGGAGCGGGTTCGGGCTTCG
>CAZNSS010000710.1:0-2411 GCA_964575465.1 uncultured Holophagales bacterium
CGCCCCTCGACGTCTTCCAGGCGAACGCCTTCGCCCCCGCGCGCGACGTCCTCGCCTTCTCCGAGCCGCTCATCGGCTACGGCGCGGTCGCGCTCCCCTTTTCGCTCCTCGGCCTCGGGCCGGTCGCGCTCCTGAACCTCCTCTGCATCCTCGCGATCGCCTTCGGCGCCTTCTCCGTCGCCCGCCTCGCGAGCGAGCTCGGTGCCCCGCGCGACGCGGCGGCGCTCGGCTCGGCGGCCGCCACCTTCAGCGCGATCTCGACGGTCCAGCTCGGCTTCGTCTCGTTCACGGCCTGGGGAGGGATCGCCTGGTGCGTCCTCTTCGCCCTCCGCCTCCTCCGCGGCGAGGGAAGGACGCGCGACGCCGTCCTCCTCGCGCTCACGACGGGCCTCCTCGGCTGGTTCTCGCTCCACCTCCTCGCGTTCGCCCTCGCGGCGCTCCTCGGCCTCACGGCCTTCCGGACGGCCCGCGACCCGCGCGGGACCCTGCCGCGGCTCCCGCGGTTCGTCCTCGCCCTCGCCGCCGCGGGCCTCCTCCTCGCCCCGCTCGCCCTCACGATGGTTCGCGTGAAGGCGCGGGAGGGGTTCGTCACGTCGGCCGACGACGCGCGGCAGTACTCCGCCCTTCCCGCGAGCTGGCTCGCCACCACGTCGTTCAACCCCGGGCAGGCCTTCCTCCCCTTCCGGAGCGACTCGGAGAAGGCGCTCTACCCCGGCACCGCGGCGCTCGCGCTCGCCCTGGCCGGGCTCGTCCTCCTCCGGCGCCCGCCGTCGGGCGGCCTCCTCGCCTCGACGGGAGGCGTCCTCGTCCTCGTGGGGCTCCTCGGCTCCCTCGGGCCTCACGGCCCGCTCATGCCCGTCCTCTCGCGCGTCGTCCCTCCGCTCTGGGGCGGCATCCGCGCCGCGGCCCGCTTCGGCTTCGTCACGCAGATCGGCTTCGGCCTCCTCGCCGCGCTCGGCGCCGCGAGGCTCCTCGGCCTCGCGCGGTCACGGCGCGCACGCGCGCTCCTCGTCGCCGCCCTCCTCGCCGGGATCGCGGTCGACGTTCGGCAGACGTACCCGTTCGACTACCGCCCCTCGCCGCCGCCGCCGGTCGAGGAGTTCCTCGCGGCCGCGCGGACGGGCGGCCCGATCCTCCACGTCCCGGTCACGTTCAGCGCCTCCGAGTCGGAGGTCGTCCTCGATTCCGCCGCGCACTGGAAGCCGATCGTGAACGGCACGCTGAGCCACGTCCCGGCCCGCTTCTTCGGGCTCGCGGACGCGTTCGGGGCGACGCCCGTCCCCTCCGACCTCGCCGCGCGGCTCGCCGCGTGGCCCGTCGGCGTCCTCGTCGTCCACGACCACCGCCTCCCCCTCGAGAGGCGGAGCGCCCTCGCCCCGTGGCTCGCCGGGGAGGTCCGCGCGGGGAACCTCTCGGCGCCCCTCGTCTTCCTGCACGGCGCCGGGACCGACTGGGTCTTCGGCGTCACGCGCGTCCGCGGGGGCGCGCCGTGGGGAACGACCGGCGGAGGCGATCCGGCGGCGAACGCCGCCATCCTCGCCCAGGCCGCCACGCCCGGCCCGGCGACGTTCCCGGAGGACTCCCTCGACCTCCTCGGATCCATCGACGAGCCTGCCGAGGGGACCGTGATTCGGGGCGAGCTCCGCGCCCGCGGCTGGGCGCAGGACGAGTCCGGGCCTGCCGAGATCATCGACGTCTTCGTCGACGGCGACCGGCGGCCCCCGGCCGGCCTCGTCCGGACGCCGCGCCCCGACGCCGCCGCGGCGTTCCCGAAGCTCGGCGACACCTCTTCCGCGGGGTGGGAGATGAAGGTCCCGCGCCTCACTTCCGATTTCGGCGCGGCGACGCTCTCCGTCCGCTTCCGCGCGAAGAGCGGGAGGGTCCGGACGCTCACGCGGCCGATCGTCTTTCGCTGAGTCGATCCCCGACGCTCGCCTCGCGGCGCGTGCGAGCCGCCGCTACGACACCGGAGCCGATCGCAGCTCGTCGCTCCAGAGGAGCTCGTGGAGGAGGTGCGCCCGCGTGATCGATCCCTCCGCGAGGGACCGGGTCGCGTTCGCGAGCCCCTCCTCGTCGGCAGGCCGCCCGAGGATGAGCTCGTAGGCCCTCCGGACGAAGGACTCCGCGTCGAGAGCGGCGCCCTCCGAGAGAAGCCCGCGCGCGACGGCCGCCTCGCCCGGGAACGACTCGCCCGAGAGCGGGAACCCCGCAGCGGGCGTTGCTGCCGCGCGACCGAGGAGAGCCTCGATCCGGTCGTCCAGCGGGGGAGGAGGGACCGGGCGCCGGTCCGGCGGGCCGGCGAGCGCGTGCAGGACCGACGCGAGCGGGGAGCTGCCGGATGCGAGGTCGCGGGCGAGGCCTGCCGCGACCGGTTCCTCCGGCGCCCACCCGGCCGTCCAGAGGAGCGCGAG